>JANMZR010000053.1:0-14855 GCA_031383555.1 Cytophagaceae bacterium
AAAAAAGGCTCCATCACCGTGTGCGGTTAATTGTAGCTCAAATTCTGTATTTTCGGCTTTTTTTATTTTCAGTCTAAAGTAAATGTCTTCCAAAAGTTGACTTATCTTTTTTTCAAAAATTTCTCTAAACTCTCCTAAATCAAGATTAATTAAGCAAACTCTAAATTCTTTATCAGTTTTTAATTCTCCTTTACTTCGCACTGCCGCATCATGAAAATTATTTTTATTTTTTTCACAATACTCCAATAAAGATTTTATTTGATTTGAATCAAAAAGATTTTCATACCTATGGTAATTAAAAAGTTTTGGCATTTTGAAATAAGGTTATTTATACAAAATTAAATAATATTTGCCTTTAATAATTGAAAACAGTCCTTTAGCACAAATTAATATATTAAAAACCAATAATTATTAATTTTGTAATTCAAAATTCTTAATTTAAAATGCTACAATTTTTCAAATACGTACTCGCAACAATAGTTGGTTTATTTTTATTCATCACTTTATTCTTCCTTCTAATTATTGGCATTGGCGCCGCATTTTCATCTGACGACTCTTCAGCAGCAATAAGCGAAAATACTGTATTGAAACTTAATCTGAATCGACAAATAACAGACAATCAACCATCTGATGACTCACCTTTTAAATCTTTCGAGTCGGTATTCAGTGGCAATCAGCCCGAAGCAGCAGGTCTAGTGCAAATAAAAAGGGCCCTGGCAAACGCCAAAATTGATCCTAAAATTAAAGGAATCTTTCTGGAAGCCAATATGCCAACCGCTGGTTATGCCAATCTTGAAGAAATTAGAGAAGCCTTGATTGACTTTAAAAAATCGGGCAAATTTTTAATTGCCTATGGAGAATATTACCTTGAGAAAGGCTATTATTTAGCATCTGTGGCCGATAAAATTTATTTAAATCCATCCGGTATTATGGATTTTAATGGCCTTTCCGCCGATTATTCATTTTATAAAGGAACTTTAGAAAAATTGGAGATTAAACCTTTGATTTATAAAGTGGGTACATTTAAGTCAGCTGTAGAGCCTTTTTTATTGGATAAAATGAGTGAAGCCAATCGTTTGCAGACAGTATCATTTTTAGGGTCAATCAATACCCATATTTTCAAAAATATAGCAAAAGCTAGAGGTATTTCATTTGAAAAAGTTAAACAAACTGCCGATTCTTTATCTGCCTTTCGTGCTAAAGGGGCTTTAGCAAGCCAGCTAGTAACCAATTTGGGCTATTATACTGATGTTGAGGCTGAATTAAAAAAAGAAACGAATCAAAAATCAGGTGATAAAATTAAGTTTATAAATATCACTAAATACTTGAAAACCAACTTGCCCTTAGTTGAAAAATATCAGAAAGAAAAAATTGCAGTATTAAGTAGTGAAGGTGAAATAAACTCTGGCAAAGGCTCTAACGACATGATTGGCTCCGATACCTTTGTGGAAGAGATTACTAAGCTTAGAAATGACAAAAACGTAAAAGCAGTTGTGCTAAGAATCAACTCTCCAGGTGGCAGTGCCTTAGCTTCAGATGTTATGTGGAACGAAGTTCAGCAAACCCGAAAAGTTAAGCCTGTAATAGCTAGTTTTGCTGATTATGCGGCTTCTGGTGGCTATTACATGGGAATGGGGGCTGATGGTATCGTTGCACAACCAACTACCATTACAGGTTCAATTGGCATTTTTATGATACTTTTCAATGCTGAAAATTTCCTGAAAAATAAATTAGGGATTACAAATGATCACGTGGGTACCAACTCCAACTCAACATTTCCTTCTGTAACTAGAGAGCCATCTGTTTTTGAAAGTAGAGTATTGCAAAACAGCACCAATGAAGGTTATGAAACATTTACTTCAAAGGCAGCTATTGGTCGTAATATGTCTATTGAAAAGCTGAAATCATTGGCTGAAGGTAGAGTTTGGTCAGGCCTGCAAGCCAAAGAAAATGGGCTAATCGATGAAATAGGAGGGATTGATGTGGCAATTGAGTTGGCTGCAAAAAAGGCTAAATTGAAAAAAGGCGACTATGCTGTAAAGTATGCCCATAATAAAAAATCAGCTTTTGAGGAGTTGATGAATATGAATGGCGACGAAGCTGAAGGAAGAATTATCACAAACATTTTTGGTAAATATGCGGCTATCATTAAAAAAGCAAACCAATTCACCAAATTGGAAGGGCTTATGACTAAAATGGAATTTGATTTGGAATTGAGGTAGATCATTGATTTAGTTTCAATTTGAGAAAATGAGGAGCCTATTTTCCAATTGAAACAATGGACCAACCGCAAATAAGAAGCCTCGTGTCTCGGCAAGACATCATCGTAATAATTTGTGCCACCATTGCATCTGTCTTTCCGACGCTAGGAGGAATCTTGTTCCAAATTGAAGCCTATTTCCAATTGAAGCAACAACCTAACCGCATACAAGATGCCTCGTGCCTCGGCAAGACAGCAAACGAATGCCTCGAACCTACACGTTTTTTGTCTTTCCGACGCTAGGAGCCGACAAAACCTTAAATCTTTTGGTAATAACCTCAACGGTATTGGTCTTTCCGACGCTAGGTGGAATCTTGTTCCATATTTGAATATACTTTCCAATTGAACGAATGACAAGTAATCATTTTTTAATGAAAAACTTTTACGTAGTTTTGATTTTTTTATTAATAAGCTGGGAAAAATGAAACGCCTCAACCTCCTACCCAATCAAAAAATAGCCAGCCTAGGTTGTGGTGGTGGCCTTTGGGAAGTGATGATGGGTTTTGAAAATGATCAATTGGAAATTCATTTGCAAGAAATTGATGCCAGTCTAATCAATGAAACTGAGTTAATAAATACAATAGCCTATTTTGAAAAACATTATAAAAGACCCTCAAAATCCATCTTCAAAATCACAATTGGTAATTCCAAAGAAACCAAATTACCCTCTAATTATTTTGATAAAGTACTGCTAATCAATAGCTTTCATGAGTTTGAGCACAAAGAAATCATGCTTATTGATTGCAGAAGAATATTAAAGCCAAATGGCCAATTAATAATTGAGGAGCAAATTGCTCAATATACAGGAGAATTACATGATGGTTGCGGGAAAAGGTTGTTTTTGGAGGAGGAGTTGATTCAAAAGGTTTTTTGTTTCAAAGTAATCAAAAAAACAATTGAGAATAAAAAAATGTTATTTAAATTTTCAAATTCCAATTAATAAAAGAATAGGCTATTTTTTTTTTGTAGAAATTTAAAAAGATTAATTTTCGAAAAAGTACTACCAAACCCTTCAAATCTTTAGATAATTATTCCGATATTCTAATTATAAAATACTTTATTCCTAAAAAATTATTATTGTTAACTAAAATTTTAGTCCTTGCGATCAATATTTAGTAAATTTCTTTTTGTTTTCATTAGAATAAGGGATTCTTCTGGAAGTATTTTCTTCAAATCAACAGAAATATTTTTTCCATTTATTTGACCTTCAATATGCCAATTTCTATCGTCCAAATCCTTGTATTTTAGTTTTATAAGCTTTGAAGGTGTATTAATTAAAGGATTTAGGGTTAAAATATGATTTATGGTGTCTTTTTCTAAAAAATAACTAGTTGATTTTTTTGCATCCATCGGTGCTAAGGTTACCATATATTTTTCATTTTTCATTTTTTCACTCCAAAACCGCCAGCGAACCGTATCTCCTAATGCTAGCTTTAAAGTATCATTTCCTAAAATAAAAGTTTTTATTTCAGAGTATTTCCTGGATTCATCTATGGCCTTTAGTTTTATATGCATATAATATGCACTTACCATTTTAAATGTAAAAGTTAATATCACAATTATAGCTACAAAATTTGATATTGTATTTTTAAGTTTTATATTCGAAAAATTGTAGTAATTGTAAGTCAGAATAGCTGAATTCCCCTTTATTAATAAATCATAAAAGCTTTTAAAAAAAGGTAATAATAAATATAAATTAAAAATTAATAATAAAAGGGTGATATCTAAAATGCCAATTATGTATGTATAATTCAACAAAATCACATTTGCAATTATTGGCAATAAAAGCAAAAGCCCAATAACCATTGTTTTCCTAAATAAAATAAGAATTGCAGCAACTACTTCGGCTATACCTAGAAATATCTGATAGGGTTGGCCATATCCAATTGTAACCCACAACAAATAAACTGGTTCAAGATCGCCAATCGTTTTGTGCAAATCGATAAAACTTGGCCTACCCATTTGAATTGGAAAAACCTTAATTATACCATAACCAAATACTTTTAAAGAAAGCACAAGTTTGAGTATTTCAGAAAAACAAAAGTTAAGTTTTTTATAATTTATAGCTTTAGAGGCCAGCAGGGGCCATACTAGGCTTCCCAAAACGGAAATTATAAAATAAAAAATGTGCCTAATTAAGATCAGTGTGCCAGATATTGAATTCCAATAATTCGGATTATAGGGAAAATTAAAAAATTGATTATTTAACCAGATAAGTGGTTTCGTAAATATATTTTCAAAAAAATTATTAAAAAAAGTAGCGTTTAGAAATATGTTTCCTATAAAATTTTCTGTTAAAATTTCTAATATTAAAAAGATAAAAATGAACCTGAATCCTATTTTTTTCCAAGCTGACCAATTTATAATAGACTTCATATGGTAAAATAAATTATTTTAGATAATTGAGTTTGAATAAACTAATTCCAAAACTAAATATAGCTCATTAACTTGAACTACAATACCCAGATTTTATAACGAGAAACCAACAGAATCTTTTAAAGTCTTCATGAATTTCAGTAATTTTCAATTTGAGTAGGGGTAATAATTATATTGATTAATAATAAATCCAATTACCATGTACACAAATTTGGGTTGATTGAAAAATTATATTCCCTAAAAAATGGAATTTGGTGGCTTTTTTATATTTTAAATATTTTAAAAAATATGCAACCGTTCTTCTGAGATTTGATAATTAAGGTCAATTCTTATTGTTAAAAATGAAATTTGGATAAATATTTATTAATGAAAGAAGAGCATTCTAAAACCAAAAGTAAATCAAAATCGTCTTTTAGGAAAAAATAGATTCGATGAAGATGCCCTGAAATTTATTTCTATTTCCAATTTTTATTGCAATTTCAATAAATTTTTATAATATTAGAATAATATTAAAGCGTTTAATAATTTTTTTGTTAAAAATCACGAAAAGTTATTAAATGGTTTTGGTTTCTAACAACGCTTTTTTAGCTTTGTATTAATTAGAACTTAATTTTTGGCATTAAAATTGATTTAGTATCATTAATTCAAAAGAATTTTAAAAATAATATACTTTATTTGCAGGTGTAAATAACTTTATTTAACTTTGATTTAAGGGTTTTAAAATAATAATTAGAAAATACAACAACAACAACAATAATAAATTTTAACTTAACATGAAAAAGAACAACAAAAAAACCTATACTTCACCTGTTTTGAAAAAATTTGGTGCTGTTGCAAAATTAACAATGAAAGGTAGTTTAACTGCAGATGCGAATGCAATGGTTCCTGGGATAGTTCAACCGGGTTAAATTTTAAATTACTTTTAAATTTTATTATATTTCTAAATAAATGCCATTAATATGGCATTTTTTTTTATGGATGGTTCAGTAAACCTTTTAGAGAAATCAAATTTGATAGATTACTATAGTAATTTATTAAGTTTTGATGAAATTAAATCCCTTATACATGATTTTGAAGTACATGGCGAAAAAGTATTTAACCAATTGAAGGTGGATTTTGCAATTGTTTTCACGTTAAATGGAAGTTTTTATCTTTTGAGAGATTCATTTGGAAATACACCTCTATACTACACGGTTCACGATAACAAGATATATTACTCTATTAAGTTAATTAATCTAGTTAACCAACCTTTTTACAAGAAACAGATAAATCCAATTGAACTAAATTATTATTTTAAGAGTTCAAACACAAATTATGGTTATAATGATCAAACTATTTGGAAAGGAATTTATTCAGTTTTACCGGGTCAGGTACTAAGCATTGATTACCATTTAAAAAAAAACAATGTAAATTTTTTTAAATTAAGCACAGGTAATCAAGCTAAAAATAATGTTTTTGAATCATTTAGAGAGGTTTTTAAAAAATCGATATTAAAAAATATACACCAAAGTAACAATGTTTCAAGCAGCTTAAGTGGAGGAATTGATTCTTCTTCAATTACTAGCATGTTGCAAAAACTTTCAAAGGATAAAATAAACACAATAGAGCTAAGAACCCCTTTTGAAATCGGAAAAGAAAGAAATTATGCTCAAGAGGTAGTTGATATGTGGTCCACAAATCATACAATTTTATCTAATTATCCCAATTTTTATGATTCTGAAGTGTTAAGTTGTGAAATAACTGGATCTCCTTCCTATTCTCTCTTAACGGCAGGTAGAATGCTAGGAATAATAAACATAATGAAAGAGCTTAAATCGGATACCTATTATATGGGTGAAGGTGGTGATCAGGTTTTAGGACTTCAACGTGAATATTTGGACGAACTCATAGAAAAGGCTAATTTTCAAGAGTTAAAAGTTGCTCTATTAAAGGCCCTTGGTATAAAAGGAATTTCTAATATTGAATTGCATAATGTTCCTTATGCAAGCTATTTCTTGAAGAGTACGCTTAAAGATTTAATTATTGAGAAGAAGATATTTAAAATAATTCTTTTTCTAAGACATTTCTATAATATAACTATCCTATCTAACTACATTAAAAAATATTTAAACAAAAAGCATTTAATTGAAGTAGATAATAGTATTGTGTTGGAGGATTTATTGAATCAAGATATTAGAGGTGTTAATGATAATTCAAAAAATCATTTAGAGTTGCTAAAACCTGATAATTTAATAAATTTCAACTATATAAAAAACATATTTAGCTGGGAATCTATCAAGCTTAAAGAGCAAAACTTCTTAATAGGGCAAAATTATGGCATAAAATTTATTTATCCATTTTATGATAAAGGAGTTCTAGATTTCATTTCCTCGGCAGACAAGAAATTGAATTTTGGGGATGGTTTAGGAAGAAATATAATTAGGCAATCAATGAAAGGTATTATGCCCGATTCAATTGTTAGGAGGAATAGCAAGACATTCTTTAGCCCATTTTTACATCAAGTTTTTTGGGACTTGAATTCTAATTCAGACAGTAATTTCCCTAAAAACCATTTGATATGGAATTATATAGATTATACTTCTTTTAAAAAAATTGAGAGGCTTGTGAAAAATTCAAATTATTTTGATTTCTCTCTTTCAGGCGAATTTAATAGTTATTTAATTACATCTCTTAAAGTATACTATTTTGGAATATGGCTTGATGTTCATTTCAAATAGGAAAACCTAAAATTTGATATTTATTTTGAACATTATTAACTAATTTTACGTGTATAAGTTTAAGTTTACTAAATTAAAATTCATTTTATTAATTTTCAACAATATGAAAAGTATTTATATTTTATTTTGTTTTTATTGTTTTTTAGCTTGCAATTTATCGTTTGCACAACCAAGCGGAAGGTTTAAAAATGAATGGATTAATTACAATCAACAGTACCTCAAAATTGTAGTGCAAACAAAAGGAATTTACAGAATTCCTAAAGCCTCAATTGAGGCTAAATTTGTACAAAGTGTTGGAGCGAACCCTCAAAAGTTTCAATTATTCCATAGAGGTGAGCAAATGGCAATAAATGTTGATAGTGAAACCCCGAATAACTATAATTATATTGAATTTTATGCAATGAACAATGATGGACTTCAAGATAGTGCAGTCTATTTTCCTAAAACTGCAAGATTGAACGAAAATTATAGCCTTTATTCAGATTCAACTTCTTATTTTTTGACATTAGGTCAAGCTAATGGAAAACGAATTCCTTCTACCTCGGCAGTAAATACTGGAATCGGTGCCGACGACCACTTTTTATATAAAGCAATAACAAGCTATTCGAATGAGTGGAATCAAGATATTGCAACTAGTATATTACCTCCGGCCACACAAAGTTATTATGAACCAAATGAAGGAATGTGCAGTATTTCCTATTTTCTGTATTTTAATCCACCAGATTTGCAAGATGGAACTGTTACGCCGCCTTTGGCGCCTAAGCCATTTAATACACCATTCCCATTAACAGGTTATAATGGTGGGGTAGGAGTATCCGTTAATTATGAGGCACTTATTGTAAGTAGAAACCCACAAAATAAGACTATTGGTTATGATTTGGGAAACGGAGTAGCCGGGTCATTTGGGTTGACTAATTTTAATAGCTTTAAACTTAACCAAACATTACCAACGATCACAGGTAGTCAAATACCTGTTTACATGCAGATAACAACCAATCCTGGAATAAACGATTTTTTTTCATTAGTGTATCAAAAAGCTAAATATCCGAGAGTTTTGACTTATGTTGATAATTTAGAATACGAGACAAAACTTAACCCATCTGGTACATCTCGTGTTAGATTAACTGAGGCGAATTCAGGCATCATTGGGTATGATTTTACAGACTTTAAAAACCAGAAAAAAATTTCAACAGTGTTCAATTCAGGTGATAATACTATAGATTTATCGATTGATGGTACAGAAACTTCAAAAAATATTTGGCTAAGTCATAATGTAAAGACGCCCGCTCTTATGAGAATGGCTAATTTCAGCCAAATAGTACAAAGTGACTATAATTATTTAATTATTACCGATCCAAGATTATCAGCAGGAGCTACAGCCTATAAAAACTATCGTGAATCAAATGACCTAAATGGAGGGAAAAAGTTTAAAGTGTTAATAAAATATGCTCAAGATTTATATGATGAGTTTGGATATGGCGAAAGGAATCCTATTGCTGTGAGGCGATTTGCGGATTATATGACCAGTACACCTGCAAAGATGGAATATTTATTTTTGATTGGGAAAGGTTATACGTACACTTTTTTTTTAAGATCAAGATCAACACGTGATTTCGCTCCATCTTTCGGAAGCCCAGGTTCCGATAATCTTTTAACAGGTGGCCTTATGGGGCTACCTATGACAATACCAGCAATACCTACAGGCAGACTAGTAGTTGGTGTTGATGATACTTTTCTTGGGCCATTCCCTGCCCCAATTGGTGATCCTGCTACCATGCCTGGTGAGGTAGTAAGCATAACAAAAATGAATCAAGAAGTTTTAAATTATCTAGAAAAGGTAAACCAACATGAGCATCGACTCACCAGCTCGTGGCAGAAAAATTTATTGAATGTGGTTGGACCTAAATCTGGAGGCGCCAATGGGTTAGGGGGGGAATTCTTAAGCTTGGCAACAATAACAGAAGAGCTAAGAGCTATTGCAATTGCAAGCCCATACGCAGCAAATCCGACGAATTTCCTAACAGTTAATAAGAACCCTGCAACTTTTAATTTAATGACCCAGACCTACCCTGAAGTAGCCGTGCCTGACGACTATTTTACCAAGGTAAATGGAGGAGTTGGAATATTGACATATTTTGGCCATGGTACCGGGGTTTCTACTAGTAATAATATTGGTTTAGTGTCTAGGATTGGTTCAAACGGGCCACCAACTGGGGGCCCTGGAGAATTAAGATATAATAATAATGGTAAATATCCATTACTAATTGCTATGGGATGCGGTATTTCTAATTCATTCCAAAGAGATCCTAGCTTAACAGGAGACTGGATAAAAACTCCGGGTAGAGGGGCTATTAATACCATTGGGCAATCAACAATAAGTTATGAAATTTATGACGATAGATTTTTGCATGGATTATTTAATACATGGTTTACTGGTGCTAACACAGTAAGAAAAGGAGTAAAAAATGCAAAACCTAATGCCACCAATGCAATGCTTAATGGCGCAATAGGTGATATTCTAAAACAATCATTTATTAATGAACTCGCTCAAACCCCTGGAGCTGACCCAGCAGCCCCTAATTATGATATTATTTATGGAGCTAGTTTTCAGCAAACTATACTAGAAGGTGACCCTGCGATTCGTTTATTACGTGACCCTCAACTTTTACCCTTATCTTTAACTTTATTGGAAGTGAAAGCCTATAATGAGGATAAAATAGTAAAGGTAAATTGGAAAACTGAAAATGAGATTGATTTCAATAAATTTGAATTAGAACGAAGTATTGATTCAAAAAAATTCGAAAAAATTGGTGAAGTTAAAGGGAAAGGAAATAATCAAGAAGTTAGTAATTATTCATTTGATGATTTTAATCCAAAAATTGGTATAAACTATTATCGTTTAAAGATGATTGATTTAGATGGATCTTTCGATTATTCTAAAATTGTATCGACTAATTATGAAGACATTGATAACCAATTGGTTATTTTAGAAAACCCTTTCAGAAACAATCAGTTCAATTTTAAGATGATAGATTTGGAAGAGAAATCAATTAAACTTTTTGATATTAAAGGTAGTAAGTTAGGAATTGAGTTATCAAAAGTTTCAGAAAATAACTACAAAGTAATTCCAAATGTAAATTTGCAAAAAGGAATTTATGTTTTTGAGGCATATAATAAAGCTGGAACGAGGTATTTTTCAAAAATAATTTCAGAGTAATAATAATTCGTTAAACCAAAAAGGACAACTATTCGTTATTAATGACATAGTTGTCCTTTTTTTATAATATGAAACTAAGACTTTTTATTTTCCTACTATTACTTGTCTTACAATTTAAATTTTCGTTAGTAAAGTCACAAAAACTAATAGGAAATGAATGGATAAACTATAACCAATCTTATCTGAAATTTGTCATAGACCAAACAGGAATTTATAAAATTAGTAAAGATGATCTCGGGAAAAATGGATTTGACACCAGTAAAATTAATCCTAAAAATTTACAGCTGTTTTTTAGAGGAAGAGAATTAGCTATTTCAATTAAGGGAGAAAGCGACAATAAATTTGATGATAATGATTTTATAGAATTTTTTGCAATTAAAAACGATGGTGAGCAGGATTCCGTTGTATACAGACCTAGGGTACGGCCGAATAAATTCCTTTCAATCTATTCGCCGAATACTGCTTATTTTTTAACGTATAACCCTAATACATTAGGCAAAAGAATTGTTGAAAATACATTTTTTAACCAATCTATTGAGCCAGAGCAATATTATATTTCAAAAGTATTAAAAGTATTTGATGAAGACTGGAACTATGACATAGGAACTGGTGGTGTGCCTTCTCTTGTTCAAAGTTATTTTGAACCAAATGAAACATTAGTGAGTACTCCTATAGTTTTTCAAGGAGCTATTACTGATCATACCAATATTCATAAATTAGAGAATTACATTCAAAACACAAAAACTGATATTACTTTTGAAAGTGTAATCTGTAGTAGATACGATGCTCGAAAAGTTATTTCGGTTTCTGTAGCGAATCAAAATAGTAAAATTGCCTTAGAAAATTTCAAGTTTGGCAAAACATCCGCCAATATTAGTAGCCACCAATCCGATATTTTACCTATAAAATATAATTTTGAGTCTTCAAATTCTCCAAATATGAATGATGGGAAAAAATTTGATATGTTTTCCATACTATACTATCAAATTAAATATCCGAGAAAACCTATATTTCTTGAGAATAGTGAGTATGAAATTTTGCCAAAAGATAATAATATAAAATCAATATTAAAACTATCGGTTGCCAACGAAAAAATTATTGGTTTTGATATTGCTGATATTTACAATCAAAAAAAACTAAATACTAAATTTGATACCGATTTAAAAGAAATAAGTGTTTCTATTGAAAATTCAAATAACAAGGTCTGGTTGAGTAGTACTTTCTTAAAGCCTAAGACTTTTGAAACAGTTAATTTCAAAAAAGAAAATTATTCTACAGTTGATTATATAATTGTTACTGACACTACTCTTATAAATGGGGCTAATAAATTCAAGGCCTACCGTGAGTCAAACTTGGGTGGAAATCATAAAATTACCCTCGCTGTAAAGCAAAGATTATTTGATGAGTTTAGTTATGGCGAAAGAAACCCAATTGCCATAAATAGATTTATTGAGAATGTTTTCAAATATTCAAAACCTAAATATTTATTACTCTTAGGCAAATCGAGAAGTACACCAACTATTTTTAAAACCAATGAATTGGAAGATTTAACCCCAACAATGGGTTTTCCTGCATCTGATGCACTTTTATCGGCTGGCATTAATGGAAAAAGTATTGATCTTCAGTCACTTGCAACTGGTAGATTGGCAGCATTAACCAACGAGCATATAATAGATTATTTGGAAAAAGTAAAAGAATACGAAGCATATAATAAAAATGTATCTTGGAAAAAAAGAGTCCTTCATTTAGGTGGTGGCAGAGGAGAGGGTCAAATAAATGAATTTAAATCTTTTCTAGGAAAATTAGGAGAAATTTCAAAAAATAGTAAGTTAGGTAGTGAGTTTTCGATGATGAATAAAGCAAATGCATTGGTTGGTACCGAAAATATAGATATTTCTAAACAAATAAATGATGGTATTGGGGTATTGACTTTTATTGGTCATTCCTCATCACAAGCTTTAGATTTAAATATCGGTTTTGTTTCAGAACAAAAAGCTAATTTTAAAAATGGCCCACTCTATCCATTTATGTTTTTTAACGGCTGTGCTGCAGGAAATGTTTTCGTAAAAGCCCAATCGCTGACAAATGATTGGATTATTACGCCAAAAAAAGGTGCGATTGCAGTGTTGGCTCACTCCTATTTAAGTTATTCAACAACTAATATAGCCTATATGGAAAAGTTGTATAAAACATGGTTTTCCTCGGTGGAAATGCTTAATAAACCAATTGGCGAAGTTGTTCAAATTGTTAATGAAAATATTATTAAGGATAATCCAAATGATATTTATATGATTGCAAACACACAACAATTGATTTTACAAGGCGATCCGGCAATAAAAATATTCAATATAGATAAACCAGATTTTGAAATTGATGACAATAAATTATTTTTAAGTTCTAATATAAAAAATAAGGCAGTGGCAGTTAACGATTCACTAAAATTGGGCATTGTTAGTTCAAACCTAGGGATATTCGAAAAAGGATCAAAATTAAATTTAACCATAAGAAAGACATATAATGATGGTAAAAATATTGATAAACTTTTAACAATCGATGCATTTGGTTTCAATGACACTACAATTGTTCAATTAAAAAAGGAACTGAATATGAAACAAGTGGAGGTAATTTTGGACAGCGATGAGAAAATAATTGAATTGAATGAGGCCAATAATATTGCCAAAATTACATTTAATTGGGAAACTTTAAAAAATACCGAATATTATTCTACTGCAAGTTTTGTAGATCAATTGAATCCAACATTGACGGTAAAAGTTGATGGGAAGGTGCCATACAACGGAATAGAAATTACTAAAGATGCTAATGTATTTATTTCCTTAATTGATGAAAATAGCCTAGGAATTAAATCAGATAAATTAGAAGTTTTTATTAAAAAAATCTGTGATACTTGCCAAGAAAATTCAATCAAAATAAATATTGATAAAATTGATGGTGGTATAGCTGAAATATTAGCTAATGTATCCTTAAAAAATCTTGAAGTAGGTAGCTATCAACTATTTATACAAGGCTTTGATGAACAAAAAAACTCATCTGGGGAGGTATTTACATTCAATTTTAAAATAATTGAAAGCAATAGTAACATTGGGTTTAAGTTATTCCCAAATCCGATGTCCATTAACACTTTTACAAAATTTGAAATAGAAATTTTAGAAAATATGAGTGCCAATAATGCTAACTACTCGATAAATATTTTTGATATATTAGGTAAGTCAGTATATTTATCAAGTGGTAAATTAAAAGTCAGTAAAAATGAAATTTACTGGGACGGAAAAAGTAATACTGGAAATGATTTGCCAGAAGGAACTTATATTTATAATGTTGATATAAGTTTTGAAAATAAAAACACGAAATTCAAGGGTAGAATATTGTTAAAATAAACAAAGAAAAAAACGCTCAATAACCGTAATGATAGCACTTGAAGAAATACATTATAATGATTTACAAACACAAAATATTGAAAGTGTCCACCTTAATAAAATAGTTGCAGATTTTAAAAAAAAAGGTTTTATAGTTATCAAAAACTTGTTTTCCAAAGAATACATTTCATCGTTAAACAACCACTTTCAAATAAATTATAGCGAATATTTACAGGAAAAAACTCACCCTAAAGCTACGGAATTTGTAAAAAAAAGGTTCATAGTTACCATTGATATTAAAGATGAATTCAACTCGTCTAATTTGTACTCAAACCCAATAATTTTTCAAATATTAAATAAGCTTTTTACAGATAAAATAATAATAAGTGATTTTCATTGTGTTACTGCACTTCCAGGTGCCGGTGACATGCCTATTCATAAAGATGGATGCATTTTTGATGGAAATCCATTAACTCCGCTTTTACCTCCTCATGCTATTGGTTTGCTTATTCCGTTAATACCTTTCACAAAAGAAAATGGGGCAACAAAATTTTGGCCTGGTAGCCACTTAAACATTAATAAGCAAGAGTTTGAATATAATAATGATATGGATTATTATGATGCTGTTTTAGATATTGGCTCATGTATTCTAATGGACTATAGACTGGTTCATAAAGCAAATCCAAATTTATCTAATGAAATAAGACCTTTACTTTATATTAACTATTCGGCCATCTGGTATTTTGACCTTGATACTTTTAAAAAGCAGACTCCGTTGAAAATCGATGATGAAAATTTTGAGAAAGTGCCTGATGAATTTAAATATCTTTTTTTAAGAAGAAATATTTTCAAATAATTCCTTTTTGAATTTTTCTAAGGCCGTAAAGCTTTTAATTCGGCTCTTTTTTATG
>JANMZR010000091.1:0-6749 GCA_031383555.1 Cytophagaceae bacterium
ACTAACTTGGAATATGGATCCTGAACTATTAGAAACAGCCATAAAAGATAGAATTGCAAAAGGCAAAAAACCTAAAGCCATTATTTTGGTACATCTATATGGCATGCCAGCCCAAATGGAGCGCATTATGGCAATTGCCAATATATATGAAATACCTGTAATTGAAGATGCTGCCGAGGCCCTAGGATCAACATACAATGAGAAGGCTTTGGGAACTTTTGGGAAAATGGGGATATTATCATTTAACGGCAATAAAATTATTACAACTTCTGGAGGCGGTGCACTTATCTCAGATGATGAAGAATTAATAAAAAAATCTCGTTACCTTGCAACACAGTCTCGTGATTCAGCACCTCACTACCAACATTCAGAAATTGGCTATAATTACCGATTGAGCAACATCTGTGCGGGTATTGGTCGTGGGCAAATGGAAGTAATTGACCAGCGAGTGTTCCAAAGAAGAGCCAATTATAATTTTTATAAAGAAAATTTATCAAAATATTCATCAATTTCTTTTGTTGATGAACCTCAAAATTATTTTTCAAATCGCTGGTTGTCAACTATATTACTAGAAAATTACGAGGAAAGAGAAAAAATAAGATTGGCATTAGAGGCCGAAAACATTGAATCTCGCCCACTTTGGAAGCCCATGCATTTGCAGCCTGTTTTTGGAAAATACCCTAGTTATTTGAATGGGATTTCAGAAAGGTTATTTGAGAATGGTTTATGTTTGCCTTCTAGTTCTAATATTACTGATTCAGAACGAAATAGAATATTCGAAGTTTTTGAAAATATCTTTCTCAATTAATGCCTATGTGTAGGATTCAAAAAAGACAAATATCCGAAAGATTTTCGAATGCCAATTTGTACACCAATATTTGTATTAAGCAAACGCCCAATGTCACCTGCAAGACTCATATAAGCATTTATACCTCCTAAAATCTGATATAAATCTCGATTTACATTGATATAAAAAGATTTTTGGTTAACAAAGTTTGGAAAACTATATCTATAGGTTCCCCAGTTTTTTGTAAAAGATATTTTGCTTTCAAATAAATATTTTTCAGATAAAACTCCACTGAACCCTAGAATGAAGGCCTGAATTCTATTATTAGTAAAAAATAATGTGTTTTTGGATCCAATTGAATTTTTTAAATATTGATCATTAGATAAAATAAATGGTGTACCTATTGTAGTTTTGTTATAGCTCCAACCATCACTATAATCCCCATTATTAAAATAATCATCCTGTCCTCTTTTTGAAGCTGCTATTCCTCCACTCGAACCCTCAATTCCTCCTTGACTTAAAGTATTCAAAAATTCTAAATTAAGTTTTGAAATTCTAAATTTTTGATAACTATTTTTTCCAAAAGTTATTGATAATCCATTCAAACCATCCGAAATATTATTCAAATAAAACAAAGAGCCGTCTTCAAAAATACTTTGTCGATACAAAAATACTTTAGTATTCAAAATTTCTAATTCAAACCCGAAATCTAGGCTTCCTAAATGATTGCCAGTTCTATTACCAGCACTATTGGGATCTATGCCTGTGGTATCTGTACCTACATTACTTTTACCTGAAACTATACTTAAATAATCTTTAATAGAGGATCCAAACTTCCTGTTAAAACTACTTAAATCCTTACCCCCCCACTGCGCTTGATGATTAAACCCTCCATAAAATTTCAATTTGTAATTAGGTTTACCAATACGAAAATAGAAGCTTTTCTGGTGCAACATCACTCCCTTGGCGTCTTGGCGGTTTCTATTAAACCAGCCATGAGCATAGTTACCTTTAATCGAAAATATACCTGATGGGCCAATTTGAGTGTAGTTTGGAATCGATAAATCTACTTTTGGCATGGGCAATGCATTGCCTGACCAAATATAAGAGCCAGAGGTAAGTGTTGTATCTACCAGACCTTGAATCTCTTCTTGACGCCCGGCATAAAGCTCAAAAGCTCGCCATTTGGCTTTAGCATAGGCCTGTTGAATGATAAATTTATTTTGTAGGCCCGCAAAACCGCCAATGTTTAGGCCATAGCCCCAATCTATTTTATTTTCAGGATTTTGATAATCAGATTTCACACCAGCAAAAACTGCCATTGTTTCTCCTTTCGTAGGCACTTTACCAAATTTATTGGCTCGCATCCAAAACGGTGTCTGTTCAGTTCCTAAAATAGCGGAAGCATCAATTGTATAAGTGTTATCCCGTTGTGAATAGCAAAAATTGCATAAAAAAAAGAAGTAAATTGATAGGATATTGAACCAATTATTTTTGATCATTTACGTACATCCAGTTTTTCGTAAACAGAATTATTGCTCAAATACTCTGGAACATAGAATTTAATTCTTTTGATAATAGCTGAGGTTTTATCATTTTCAAGTAATGTTTGAATCTCTGCCAAGGCAATATCCATTTCTGAATATAAAAGGGCAGGTACTTTAGCCCTCATAATTTTAGGATGATGAGTAGGAATGGTATTTTCATTGTCATTTAACAATTCCTCGAACAATTTTTCTCCAGGTCGTAAGCCTGTAAACGAAATTTTAATATCTTTTCCTTCCTCGAAACCAGATAATTTTATCATTTTTTTAGCTAAATCAACCACTTTCACTGGTTGACCCATATCAAATACAAATACTTCTGAGCCTTGTCCCATTGCACCTGCCTCCAAAACTAATTGGCTCGCCTCTGAAATAGTCATAAAATATCGTGTAATTTCAGGATGAGTAACCGTAACTGGTCCTCCAGCTTTAATTTGCTTTGCAAAAAGTGGAATTACCGATCCACTTGACCCTAAAACATTTCCAAAGCGAGTAATTATAAATCGAGTAGCACCTAAGCTATTCATGCTTTGGGTATACATTTCGGCCATGCGCTTGGTGGCTCCCATTACATTAGTAGGGTTTACAGCTTTATCAGTAGAAACCATTACAAATTTATTCACCTCAAACTCAACTGAAAGGTCAGCTATATTTTTGGTACCTAAAATATTAACTTTTATAGCTTCATAGGGGTTGTTTTCCATTAAAGGTACGTGCTTATAGGCTGCTGCATGAAACACATAATCTGGATTATGTTGATTAAAAATTTTTCGCATCCTAATTTCATCAGTTACATTAGCAACTATAATTTCAAGTTGGGTTTGATTCAAATAATCCTTAAAATTGGCATTTAATTCATAATCAAAATCAAATAAAGCTGATTCGGCTTGGTCAATTAAAATTATTTTTTCGGGAGCAAACCTCACTAATTGTCGAACTATTTCACTCCCAATTGATCCAGCGGCACCTGTTACCAAAATAACTTTATTAGTTAATTCTTTCTGTATCTTATTTATATTGAGGTTTATCGTTGGCCTTTGTAATAAATCCTCGATTTTTATTGAATGTATTTGATCTATATTAAATTCGCCATTTATGAAACTATTTATAGATGGAATAGTTTTTACTACAATTCCTTTATTCAAAAAAGTTTCAGCAATTTCATTTTTTCTATCAACTGAAATATTTTCTATAGCAATAATTACCTCATTTTCCTTCTTAAGTATTTTTTTAGATAAAAGGCTGTCCAGAGTATAAACATAAACTCCTTCGAGAGTTTTATTGCAGATAGATGGATTATCATCAATAAAACCTTTTATTTCATATTTTTTTGAATTATTGTTTAGCATTACTCTTTTTGTAATCCGGCCTGAGTTACCGGCGCCATAAATAAAAACATCAATAAGGTTAGAGTCAGTTTTGAAAAGTTTTTCATATAGGAATTTTACAGTAAACCTGCTCGCAATTAAGAAGTAAAGCACTATAAAAAAGTCAATTATTAGAATTTGTGATAATATTCGAAAATTATTTGAAGGAATGAATTGCCTAATTATTCCCATCTCAATAAATTTGATTAAAATTGTTCCTGTGGCAACTGTTTTAAAAATAATTATTACATCTTCAATGCTTGTATGCCTAATTATACCAGTGTATGTTTGAAAATATAAATGAACAATAAATCGAATACCAAGAAAGTACAATAAAGGTGTGATTTCGAAATTAATATTTTCAATATGAAAGGTCATCCTTAAAGCAAATGCGAAAAGGTAGCTAAGACAAACTATTAACATATCCATCGCTAAAATAAGCCATTTGGATACGAACTTCTCCCCATATTTTTCGAAAAATAGGTTTTTCATAAATTAAAATTAGATTCAAAAAAAGTTATAGATTTAATACCAAATATTTTAAATAAATTATTTCATAATAAACTCAATTAAGGCACCAAATCCATTAATAACGAACCAAAAATAACCAATAATTGCCCTTTTTCCCAACAATTTCTGTTGTAACTTTGTATATAATTATTTAATGGTAGTAATTAATTGGCAGCATTTTTAAATTTTGGTAATGTTTAAAGAGATTAAATCATTAATTATTAAGGATTTACAACTGGAGTGGCGACAAAAATATGCAATAAATGGGATGCTACTTTATTTGATAAGTACCATTTATATTTGTTACATGAGTTTCAAATTAAGAAATAATGCTATCGATGAAATCACCTGGAATACGCTCTTTTGGATTATAATTATGTTCACTGCAATTACAGCAGTTTCCAAAAGTTTTTTGCAAGAAAGAGAAGGGCGTTTTCTCTATATTTATACGCTTGTAAGGGCTGAAAGTGTAATTATTTCTAAAATAATTTTTAATAGTTTTATTTTATTTGTTTTATCGACTTTAGGGTTTCTATTTTATATGTTTAATATGGGAAACCCAGTTCAAGATATGGGTATGTACTATTTATCTATATTATTTGGATCAATAGGATTTGCCTCAACACTAACATTAGTGGCAGGCATTGCCTCAAAAGCTGTGAACTCCTCAGTATTAATGGCTATTTTAAGCTTTCCAATTATAATTCCTTTATTACTATTTATGATAAAAATATCAAAAAATGCAATGGATGGATTAGATAAGTCGGCGAGTTATGATGAATTATTGACTTTAACAGCAATCGATTCTATAGTAATTGTGTTAAGTATAATATTGTTTCCTTATTTGTGGCGAAGTTAAATCGAGGTATCACACATAAGGTATCGGGTTTGGGTTCGAGTATTTAATTTTATTTTCTTTTTCAAATGAAAAAAAATTGGTGGAAAGTACTATGTGTAGTTTTGATTTTCTACACGATATTCCAAGGATTGTTGGGTAGTGTTTCTAGACAACCTGTTCTAAATGAGACTGTAAGAAATTTGTATTTCCATGTTACTATGTGGTTTGCAATGATAATTTTGCTAACTATTTCATTAATTAACTCAATAAAATATTTGAAAAATGAGCAACAAAAATATGATCAGATAGCAGCTGAAAACGCTAATACAGCTTTGTTATTTGGAATATTAGGTTGCATTACTGGCTCAATATGGGGAAACTTCACTTGGGGGGACCCTTGGCCAAATGATCCCAAATTAAATAGCGTTGCAATTGGAATGCTTATATATTTCGCTTATTTGGTATTGAGAAGTTCGTTCGATGACGATCAAAAGAGGGCAAGAATCTCAGCTATTTACAATATTTTTGCGTATGCTATTTTTATCCCATTAATTTTTGTTTTACCTCGATTGACCGACTCACTTCATCCTGGCAATGGAGGCAATCCTGGCTTAGCACCTGCTGATACAAATAACGCAATGCGAATTGTTTTCTATCCTGCAATTATTGGCTGGACATTGTTAGGTGTCTGGATCACCTCTTTAAGGTTAAGATTAAAAACTATTTCTACTATTTTAAATGAAGAATAAACTTTCAAAGTAATCCGTTATGAGAAAAATAACAATTATAATATTTTTAGTCATCAATACAATTTCTATTTTTGCACAAACTAGCAATGATGAAGTGGAAATGGCAGATTTAATGCGTTCAAATGGAAAAATATACGTAGTAGTAGCAGTTATTGCAATCATATTTACGGGAATTATTGTCTATTTGATAAATTTAGATAGAAAGATTTCAAAAATTGAAAAAAGATTAAATAAGTAATCAGTCGGTTTTGACTACAATTTAACATAAAAATATATGAAAAAAATACATATTCTCGCTATATTAGTCATTGCAGTTGCTATTGGAGTGATCATTTCAACTGCCTCTGATGCAAGTACTTATGTCGACTTCTCTACGGCTGAAAAAATGGCTACGGCTGGTAATAAGTCCAAAATACATGTGGTTGGAAAACTAAAAAAGGATGCTTCGGGCCAAATATTAGGTTTGAATTATAACCCATCAGTGGATGCCAATCGATTTGAATTTATATTGGTTGATAACAATAACCTAGCCAGGAGGGTTATCTATAATGATGCTAAGCCTCAAGATTTTGGTAAAGCCGAACAAGTTGTAATAATTGGAAGTATGAGGGGCGATGTATTCAACTGTGATAAAGTATTACTAAAATGCCCATCAAAATATCAGGAAGGTAAGGCCGAGTTCGAAGAAGTGAAAAAAACAACATAATATCCAACCTTTTTAGGTTGATTTCCCAGAAAGAAACATGCAACATCCAATTTATGGCCAACTAGGCCATCTATTTATTATTATTTCTTTTGTAACAGCATTAGTTGTTGCTTTTTCTTATTTTAAGGCTGCTAATAATGAAGTAGTTAATACTGAGAATAGCTGGCTCAAATTGGCCAGAATATACTTTTTTATCCATTTCTTAGCTGTAATTGGAATCATTTTCATTTTGTTTTTCATTACCGCCA
>JANMZR010000096.1:0-2174 GCA_031383555.1 Cytophagaceae bacterium
CTTCATCAAAAGCCATCACAATTACAGCCGCACCATATTGTTTGCATAATGTAGCTTGTCGAAAGAACTCTTGTTCACCACCTTTTAAGCTGATTGAATTTACAATAGATTTGCCTTGAACACACTTTAAACCTGCTTCAATTATTTCCCATTTTGATGAGTCAATCATTACTGGTACTCGTGAAATATCTGGTTCCGAGGCCATTAGGTTAAGGAAAGTGGTCATGGCATATACACCGTCCAACATGCCTTCGTCCATATTTACGTCAATTACATTAGCACCACCCGTTACTTGGTCTTGTGCAATCGCTAATGCAGCTTCGTATTTTTCCTCTTTAATTAATTTCAAAAACTTAGCCGAACCTGTTACGTTGGTACGTTCACCGACGTTTACAAAGCCCAATTCTTTGGTTAAAGTCATAGGTTCTAAACCCGAAAGACGTAACATTGGCTCAATTTCTGGAATTTGTCGGGGTGAATATTCAGCAGCAATTTTTGCCATTTCAGCAATATGGTCTGGCGTTGTGCCACAACAACCGCCTAAAATATTAATATAACCTTCTTGTAAAAACTCACGAACTTGCTCGCCCATAAAGGCAGGTGTTTCGTCATAAGCTCCCATTTCGTTGGGCAAGCCAGCATTGGGGTGAACAGTGATGTAGCAATTGGCTACTCGAGAAAGTTCTGCCAAATAAGGCTTTAAAGCTCTTGCACCTAAAGCACAATTAAGGCCGACAGAAAGCAATTCGCCATGCGAAACAGAGTTATAAAATGCCTCTGAAGTTTGTCCCGTTAATGTTCTTCCACTTTGATCAGTGATGGTTCCTGAAACCATTATGAGCATATCAAAGTTAGAATTTTTCAATTTTCTGTCTGTAATTACCTGATTACAAGCTAATATCGCTGCTTTACAGTTAAGTGTATCAGTTACAGTTTCAATTAATAAAGTATCAACACCACCATCAATTAAAGCATTGGCTTGTTCAGTAAAAGCCACTACCAATTCATCAAAAGTAATGGCACGGAAACCTGGATTATTTACATCAGGTGAAAGGCTACTCATTTTAGTGGTTGGCCCAATTGAACCAGCCACAAAGCGAGGTTTTGCTGGATTTTTGGAAGTGTATTCATCAACAGCTTGGCGAGCAATTTTAGCACCATCGAAGTTCATTTGATACACAAATTCTTCCATATGGTAGTCGGCCATGGCGACCGTTGTACCACTAAAAGTATTGGTTTCGATAATATCAGCTCCAGCAGCCAAATATTGGCGGTGGATATCCAAAATAACATCAGGGCGAGTCATAGAAAGCATATCATTATTGCCCTTCACCTCATGAGGAAAATCTTTGAACTTTTCGCCACGATAATCGGCGTCAGTTAACTTAAACCGCTGAATCATAGTGCCCATAGCACCGTCAAGTACTAATATTCTTTCCTTTAAAACTTCTCTGATACTTGGTTTTTGCATATCCCTCTAACCCCCAGAAGGGGGAATTCTTTATTTTTATAAATACAAAAATAATAGGAATAGATAAAACATTTGCGTTGATTAAATATTTTGGTATATTTATCTAGTATTTTTAATTAAAACTTAAATTATATCTATGATTATATCTTTTTGAAGAAAATGTAAAGATTGCTAAAAGAGTCAGTATAAGAAACTAATAATGTCAAAATGCCTATTCTAAGCTAAATTTTCAGACTTGATTCAAAAATGGCAGGTCACTTTATACAAATAAAGCATTTGAAAGAGCCCCAAAAACCAATTTGTAGCCCCGATGGCAATGGAAAGCCTGCCTGCCGTAGGAGGCGGCTTGGAGTGAACAGCGGGTACCAAGCTAGTAAATGGACAAGGAATTTCGCTCCAAAAAAACAATGCAAAGTGAAGTTTTAAATTTAAAAGCCAGCTGGTTTATTTCTAGTCCGATAAAGGCCCTCTACACAGGGCGAGCAAGTAGCTTGATTTCTAAAATCTATTACACCTAAAATTGCGGGCTGTATGCCTTCTACCCTTCTGATTACCCGATAAGGTATTGTGGAAACACCCGAGGCTGTGAAAAACCCAAGGACTTGGTCGTTTGGGTCGGTAATGTTGTAAATATTTCCCTGAATATTTGCTGGCGGGGTATCAAAAATACCCCCAGAATTATTGATTTGGCTATCAATTTCTT
>JANMZR010000103.1:0-2700 GCA_031383555.1 Cytophagaceae bacterium
TGGCTTAATTACCACCTTACTTTTAATCCAATTGGTTGCAATACCTGGCTCTTTTTTGGCTTCCAAACTTTCCAGCATTTATGGCAACTCTAAAGGTTTGATGATTTTTGTAGGCTTATGGGCAATCGCACCTGTGGCTACATATTTCACTTATACGCCTACTCCTTTTTATGTAATTGCAGGTCTAGTGGGATTAGTAATGGGTGGAATTCAATCGCTTTCAAGGTCAACCTATGCCAAACTATTACCTGAAAACATTAAAGATACTGCCTCTTATTTTGCTATTTTTGATATGACAGAAAAAATAGCCATTTCGGTTGGAACTTTGATTTTTGGTACAATTTCTCAAAATATTGGACAGAGAAATGGTGTACTCTTTATTTTGGTTCTTTTTTTAATTGGTTTTTTATTGCTTACTAGAGTGCCGTCACAAAAAGAATATAATTAGCAAAAAATCATGCTTTCTTATTTTGGCTTTAAAACAAGATCTATCAAATCAGTGGTATTATTCACCCAAATGTTTTTTCCAAAGCAAGTCCAATGGGTATCATTAATAGCAAAAACATTTGCTCGATTTTGCGTATATTCTTTATAAACATTTACTATTGGAAATTTACCTTCTGCCTTAGTTTCAAATCGCTCAATTAAGTGGTTATAAACACCATCGGTAGGCGCTAAAATACTTGCCTTACTAGGTATAATTGAGACGATAACTTGTTGAAAGCCAAGCTTTTTATAGGCTTTAATCGTACTGTCAACATTAGCTACCATACTATCTAACTCCTTATCTTCCAGCCTACTATAGCAAGAATTTACCAAAGTTGTATCAGTATCCTTATAATAAAAAATATGCTTTTTATCTTTTGAAAGGCTGGCACTTGTATTAACTCTGTCAAAAAGATTTAGCGTTAAACTTGCTTTTGATTCTTTCAATGGCAGCAACCAATCTGCCGAGAAAAAAACATGCTCTAAGTGATCTGCAGTTTCTGGTGTAAAAACAAATTCTTTTAAGGCTTTCCAATTTTCTGTGATCAAATCTGACAACCTTTGAAGGCGACTTCGTGGTAGCCATGGCTCTGATTCATAGCTCTTTACAATTTTATAATTCAATGGCACTTTTCCGAATCGTTCTCTGGCATGGCGCTCGGCACATTGTAAAAGTAAAATATTCGTTTTGTTCGAATCCAAAATAGTTTGGATGTTTTCATCGTGCCAATGAATATTCTTATAAAATTTATATGGAAAATCATTACTATTAATTCTCCATTCTTCCAAAAAACTATCCCCAATTGAATATAAAGCCACATTTTGTTTTTTACTACTATCAACTCCGTCAAAAGGTCGCTTACATCCAGTTTGTAATTGTTTGAATTGGGGTAAGTTTGAAAAACGATACATATCGCCATAACGCTCGTTTTCATTCAATAAATTTTGGCGCAAAAGAGTGTAATACAATGGCTTACTAGCTCCAATTGCCAATGCAAACCATGCCAATACTAAAAATAAACCAATAACTATTTTCTTTATCATCAGAATTGAAAATATATAAACTGTTTGGCCTGAAAAACACCAAACAAATAACTAACTAAAACAAAACACGAAAATAAAAGGTAAAATTTAACATCGGATTTAGTAGAAATTCTGTTAAAATATTTCTCCTTCCATAGAATAATAGCCAAAAGTAAAAAGCTGAATATCAGTTCATTAGTGTTTAAAGCAGATAGAAAAGGTTGGCTAAAATCAAATAATAATATTTTTTTCAAAATAAATAATGAATCATTTAGGTTTTCGGCTCTAAAGAATATCCAAGCCAACATTACCAATACAAAAGTAGCCATTAGATGCAAGTATTTTTTGATACCGGAGGTATCAATTTTCCCAAAGTATCTATCTCTAATTTGTCCAAAAATTAAATAAAAACCATGAATTGCTCCCCAAAGCACAAAATTCCAAGTATTGCCATGCCAAAAGCCTGATAAAAGGAAAATAATCATAACGTTAATATAGGTTCGAGAAAGCCCAACTCTACTCCCACCGAGGCTGAAATAAACATAATCCTTGAACCATGATGATAAAGAAATATGCCAACGACGCCAAAACTCGCCTATTGATTTGGATGAATATGGCGTCTGGAAGTTTTCCATCAGGTTGATTCCCAATACTTTAGCAGAGCCCAAAGCTATATCACAATAACCTGAAAAATCACAATAGATTTGAAAAGAATATAAAAAAGTGGCCATTAAAAGTGTGCTTGAGCTTTGACTTTGCAAACTTTGATGCGCAAAAGCAGCGTCAACCATCAAGCCAACTCTGTCGGCGAATACAACTTTCTTGAAAAAGCCCCAGGCCATTCGCATTAAGCCAGCCTTAATATTCTCAAAATCAAATGAATGATACATTTTTAATTGAGGCAATACATGCTGTGGCCTTTCAATTGGCCCTGCTACCAATTGAGGATAAAACATTACATACAATGCATATATTCCAAAGTGTTTTTCAGCAGGAAACTTGCCTCTATATACTTCAATTGTATAACTCATGGCTTGAAAAGTATGAAAAGAAAGGCCAATTGGAAGTAAAATTTTCCCACTAAAATTCAAAAAGCTCAAAAACTCGTCGAGTGTTTTGAAATGAAAGGTTTTTCCACTTAACAGCTCAACAATTGCAGCTAAATTTTCAGTAAAAAAATTGTAATATTTG
>JANMZR010000113.1:0-5710 GCA_031383555.1 Cytophagaceae bacterium
AAGACCCCTTCCGTCATTCGGCTTTGCCAGAATGCCACCTTCCCAAGGGAAGGATTGGCCAAATCCCCTCCTTGGAGGGGTGCCTGACGCAGTCGGCGGGGTGGGTTTTGCATTTTAACATATATTAAATTAAACAAAGCCAAATAAAATTGAAACCAGCCATTTTGTATTAATAATCAGTCTTATTTTTTTCATGGCATATTCAACTTTATTTCTGAGCCCACTCCAAACACCAAATTACCATTATTTTCAATATTTTTACAATTACCAATTAAATTTTCACCAATGGTAATAGTATGTCCGTTATTTATCAAAATATCATCCAAGCTGCTAGGCACATGGCCACATGACCAAGTGGAGGGCGTATGCCATTGACCGTTTTGAGATGTTGATACTTTATACTGAACATTAATCGGGCTACTCAAATCTGAAATATAATTTACAAAGGGGTAATCATAAATGTCATTTATTGAAGTAAACTTAATTTTGTAAAAATAATTTAAACCAAAATTGATACTTGAATAGTCTTTATATTCATTGCTTATACTAGTTCCTATTTTTTGAAAAATACCATTTGCACCATCTGTAGACCTGTAAATATCATAGCCTGAACCATTTTTACCTTGAAAAGGGTGTGATTCCCAAATTAGATTTATTAAATCGCAATCAAAAGAATTCACTTTCAAATTTATTGGTCCCAAACAATTTGGACTTGAGGCAATTGAATTACTGAAGTCTGTTAAAATTCTAAAATAAGATACAAATTGTGCAATTTTATAGTAGTAGATTTTATTAGCATCAAGTGGTTCGGTACTATCTCCGAAATCAGCAAATTGATTGTTAGAAGATAACCCTACTAACTTATATGCACCGTTTAAACCCGTACTTGATCGATACACATAAAAATTATTTAAAAGATTTGGTAATGGATTCCAAGCTATTAAAACTTTGCCACAAGATGCCTCCACTAAATTAATTTGTGGCCCTTGAATGCAATTAAAATTTACAAAAACGGAATTACTAAACTCAGCAGTTTTTGAGTTAAAAATACCAGCTATTTTATAGTAATATGTTTTCCCGCTTTGTAACATACCGTAATTGCCAATATCCTCATATGATAGTACGTTGGCTGCTACATTTGTTAAAATCTTGAAATCTGACTCATTGCTTGTTTCGGATCGATAGATATAATAGCCTGTTTCATTTACTCCTTCTGGAAAGTCGTTCCAGGAAAGGGATATTTTTTCACAAGAAGAAGATACTAAAGTAAGCAAAGGAGGGTCATAACATGAGAAACTAACTGGGGTTGAATTACTAATACCCACTATTGATGTATTTTTCTTGGCAACAATAATGAAATGATATATTTTACCAGCTTTTAATTTAGTAGTTGGCATTTGAAAATTTGTAACTAAGCCACCAACCCTACCAGTTATTTGATACTTTCCAAAATCACCATTTAAAATAGTCGTATTTATAAAATCTGAAACTGAAATGTACCGAGTATCATCCAATTCAGTTTTATAAATATCATAGCTAGTAATACCTAGACTTTGATTTAACCTCGTCCAATTTATTGAAATATTGTTACAATTAGTGTTGGTAGATACAATATTTATAACATTATCGCATGAATATTTTGCTAGGATTGGGGTAGTTGGAGATGAAAATGAATTTCCAAATTTGGCTACAATTGAATAGGTATAATTTTTATTTGGGATCAATTCTTCTGACATTCCATATCCATTTGGGTATATTGTAAATATCGGATTTTGGTTAAATGGATAAATACCAAAATCTGTAAAAGTTAATATATTTGGCCCAACTTCACCAACTACTATTCTTATATTTTCGCCCGACTCTGCTACAAACGATTTTAAAATTATATACCCATTTTCTTGGATAATTGGTAAATCTTGCCAATTTAAAGTGATTTTTCCACATGAATTTTCACTAACACTTAATCCTGTTGGAATTTCACAATTAATGTTTTGAGTGGCGAAATTGCTAAAACCAGAATAATTATTATAATTAAAACCTGTTCTAATTTTATATGAATATTTTTTAGCTGTATTTGGCAAATACACAGTTGCTTGGGTAGGCCCAAGTTGCGTATTTGTAAAAAGCTCATAATTTCCATTTGGATGCTCAGATCGATAAATGGCAAATACTTTTGGATTAGTGCCTAAAGGAAGCAGATCCCATTCTAAAAGTACACTTTCACAATTTTGGCTAATGATTCGTGGATTTTGAGGAATATTACATTCCATCATACCGCTTGCAACATTGCTAAACTCAGTAAGAACTCCATTAAATTTTCCCTTAATTTTATAAAAATAAGGTTTATTACCAATTAAGTTTAGGCTATCAGTAAATGTTAAAACATTTCCTTGAACATAGGTTAATAATTTATAAAATGAATTTTCATTTTCAGCTTTATATATTGCAAAAAAACTTTCATTTAAATCAGGTCCAAAATCATTCCAATTCAAAACTATTTTACCACAACTTGTGGCAGAAACTTGTAAGCCAGCAGGTGATACACATGAAAATTGACCGACTGTTGTCAAACTTTTTTCACTAAAGTTTGTGGTAAATTTTGCAATTATAAAATATAAATAGTTTTTTGATGATGTAATTCTGTCAAAATCTAGATAACCCAAGTCGTCAAAATTTGTGAAATTGGGGCCTGTTTCTCCAATTTTTACATAGTTTAGATTATCCACTTGTTCAGATCGATAAATTTCAAAACCAAGTTCATCATTTCCGTTATATGAATACCCATCCCAAGCCAAACTAATCTTCCCACATTCAGTAGCAGTTACACGCAAACCTGTGGGTGCTGGAGGAATGTTTTGCCCAAAAAGTGAATTGAATTGGAGAAATAGAAATAGAAAAATTCCTGAAAAGAGGATTTTTTTTGTGTTCAGCATATTTATAATTTGTTATATTTTTAGTATTCAGTTTTAAAATTAAAAACTTAGTTGATTATTTGCAAAGTAAAACTTCAGAAATAAAATAATTAATTTTTCAATTTTTATATCAACCGCAATATTCTCTATATCAATACTTTACTCCCTCAAAAAACTCTTTTTGACATCAATCCTTTCAGCAATAACTATTGCGTCTGGAAATTGCCCTTTCAATTGGTTCAATATTTTTTCAGCATCATTTTTAGTTAGGAAATCGCCCATTTTCAGTTTGTAAATAGGAAGGCTATAAGATAAATAGGGGTTAAAATTGGAGTAGTTTTGGTAAATGTAAATTTTCGCTTCGTCAACAGCTTTCCGCTCTCGACCAACGTAGATTTGTATTCTGAAGCCATTGGCATATTTAATTGACTTATTTTTTGCAGCTTTTTGATCTAAAATCACATCAATTTTAGCATTAACATTCATAGGCTGCGTGGTTATTGGAGGCGGTGTTTCATTTGAATTTGCTTTTATATTTGAATCTACATTTTCTTCATTCTCTGAATGTCCCACTCTAAATTCCGTTAAATCCTCAGAATATTCAGTTGAAACTTCCTGCTTTTTCTCGTTAAGAGGCACTATTTTTTTACTACATGAAAAAATAATGAATAGTAATAAAACCGAATATGCTTTTTTCATGAAATAGTTAATTGTATCGCAAAATTCGAACTATTCAATTTATAATCCAAATGAATGGGAACCAATAAATGAATTATAGTAAATTTGTAAGAAAATTTCTATTACAACAATCATCAATTGTCAATGACCATACAAGAAAACGTATCTTTAAAGCAATTCAATACATTTGGCATTGAAGCCAAAGCTAAATATTTCATAGAAGTCAAAAACAAAAAAGAGCTCATTGAAGCCCTTTATGACAATCAATTTCATATGACAAAACGCCTCATTTTAGGCGGAGGTAGTAATGTGTTATTTACGAAAAATTTTGATGGTGTAGTGGTAAAAGTGAGTATAAAAGGTTTAAAAAAAACAAAGGAAAATTCAGATTTTGTATGGGTAAAAGCGGGTGCTGGTGAAAGCTGGCACGATTTAGTGCTTTTCGCAATTGAAAACAATTGGGGTGGAATTGAAAATCTTTCATTAATACCGGGCTCTGTTGGGGCAGCTCCTTTGCAAAATATTGGAGCTTATGGAGTGGAAATAAAAGATACAATCCATGAGGTAAAAGCGTTGAATATTCCACATGGCGAAGTACATGTTTTTGATAAAAACGACTGCCAGTTTGGTTATCGGGAGAGTATTTTCAAAAACGAAGCTAAAGATAAATATGTGGTACTTTCTATCACTTTGAAATTGGCAAAAAAGCCAATTTTCAATATAGAATATGGTGCAATTCAAGAAGTTTTAGCCCAAAATCCTTTAAGTGAATTATCGATTAAAGCTATTTCGGATGCTGTTATTAGCATACGGCAAAGTAAGTTACCTAATCCTGCCGAAATTGGTAATGCTGGTAGTTTTTTCAAAAATCCGGAGATTTCAATTGCTCATTATAAAAAATTACGATTAAGTTTTGATGATATCCCCTCCTACCCTATTAACGCTGAAACGGTAAAAGTGCCAGCTGGCTGGCTCATTGAAAAGGCAGGTTGGAAGGGTTTCCGAGAAGGTGATATCGGAGTACATGCCAAACAAGCTTTGGTTTTAGTTAATTATGGAAACGGTACTGGCCTACAAGTCAAAGCTTTATCAGAAAAAATACAAAAATCAATTTTTGATAAATTTGGAATTAGGTTGCAGACCGAGGTGAATATTGTATAAAAAAAGGCAAAGAGGCAATAGGCAAGGAGAGTAGGTTCAAATAAAAGAACAATTGGCAAAAAAGAAAAAGACAAAGCAATAGTCAAAGGAAAAATAAATAAGTTGGCAATTTGCAAAACAACAAAATATAAACAACAATCCACAAACCATGAAAAGGGATATAGGTAAGTTGTAAAATGAATTCTTAAGCCAAAAACTAAAAACTACAAACAATAAACCAAAAACTCACAAATTATAACTCACAACTAATTAATGAATATCCCAAAACTTAAACATACAGAAACGGGGCAGTTTTTCCTCATGGCAGGCTCCTGTGCCATTGAAAGCCGTGATTTAGCCTTTGAAATAGCCGAAAAAATAAAAGCTTTGACGGACCAATTTGGAATTCCTTATATTTTCAAAGGAAGTTATCGTAAGGCCAATCGCACCAAAATAGATTCGTTTACTGGCATTGGCGATGAGTTGAGTTTGAGTATTTTAAAGGAAATTGGCGAGTATTTCGACTTACCAACAGTTACAGATATTCACGAAAGCCATGAAGCCGCCATGGCTGCTGCAGCTGTGGACGTATTACAAATTCCTGCTTTTTTGTGCCGACAAACCGAATTATTAGCTGCGGCCGCTCGCACAGGAAAGGCTGTGAACATTAAAAAAGGGCAGTTTATGGCGGGCCATGGAATGGCTTTTGCTGTGGAAAAAGTGTTGCAAGAAAATCCAAATGCAACTGTTTTTCTCACCGACCGTGGCAACTCATTTGGCTATGGCGACCTCATAGTCGACTACCGTAACATACCTGATATGCAAGCACATGGTGTGCCAGTGGTAATGGATTGCACGCATAGCTTACAAAAGCCCAACCAAAGCTCGGGCGTAACTGGTGGAAATCCTGCCATGATTGAAACCATCGCCAAAGCCGCTATTGCCGTTGGAGCCAACGGCCTTTTTATAGAAACCCATCC
>JANMZR010000124.1:0-5479 GCA_031383555.1 Cytophagaceae bacterium
ACCCCGCTGGTATTTGTAGTCCATCACTGCCAATCGAGTGGTATCCAAATACTTGGCTATTTCAATTCGATAACTGGAGGTGCCCAAAATGCCTACATTAAAAGTTTGCCTAATTGTAGCTTGAATGGTGGTAAACGACGAAGCATTTTTATTAGTACTCGGCCATGCTTTGTCAATGGCTATGCTAAAGGTAGGCCATTTTGAGCCTAAAATCAATTTTTGATTAGGCTCACGTAAATACAATTGCCGTGGTGTATAACTAAAATTAATTCCCGTTCTGAAAATATGGCCAGCAGGAAAAGGCTCTGGTCTATTATTTTCTCCAAAAACTCTATCTCCCAGGCTTCCAAATTTGAATTTTGTGAGGTCTTCTCTGTTTTCGAAATAAGCATTTGTTCGCAAGTAAAAACCATTGAAAAGCTCGGTTCGATGTTGTAGTTCGTAAAATTTATTTTGATAAAAATTACTCCGTCGGGCAATGTCCTGAATGGTAGCATTGCCATTGATAACATTGAAACCTGAGCCTGTTGAAAGCCTTATATTGCTTATTTTCAGTGGATTATAAAAATAATTAGCCCAAATAAATCCTTTTAAATCATTGTTTTTAAAGCCGTAAGTTGCATTTGTGCCAATTGAAATTTCCTTTCTATTTTCAAAGCGTTTGGTGAAATTGAAGCCATAACGCACCCGCCACCCGCCAATTGCCAGAGGATCAATCAAACCTAAAATCGGGTCAAAAAGCCATTCAATTTTTTTGTTGCGGTTGATATGGCCGATGCCGATATAGACTAATTTTGGAATGGTTAGTTTATTGAAAACCTGATCTATGGAATCTAAAAAGGCTTTTGAAGTATGCAAAATATCTTTTTGTTCCTTTTCTTTTATTGCCATGATTTCATTTTTTTCTAAAGGTTTTGGGCGAATGGATTCCCAAAAAGTAGAGTCTTTTTTATAAGCTGCTTCGGTAGTGAGGCCAACTTCGGGACCAAAAAAGCGCTTGGCATAAGTACTGTCAAAAGTGAAATTCTTTTGGATTACAATGGTTTTTCCTGTCTTTTTATCTGATTTTATTTTCCAATTATAGGTGGTTTGCGTGGGTATCCAGCGGTTTTGGACATTGGTGTAAATTTGCTCGAAACCAAACTCGTCGTAACGCAACAATGCTCGTTTGGTGAGTTTTAAGTTTGCTTTTCTGATCACCCATTTTTCGTCAACAACCTCAATTTCACCTTCATAGAGTGCATTACCAAGCTCTCTGGGAATTACTTTAATCAAATAAATCTTTTCCTTTTCATCGTAAGTATATTTTATCAACTGAAATTTATAGCTTAAAAATGCCAAATCTGAAACGGGCGAGGTAATTTCATTTTCACCTATTTTGCTTATTTTTTGATGATTACGGTACAAATTAAACTCGCCATCAGTGATTGATTTGAAAAATAGCGTTTTTTGATCACCAATTTTTTTTACGGCAGTTTTTTCTTCCTTTTGACGACCATCGGCATTTTCAAAGCGAGTTAATTGGCACTCAAATAGGTTTAGTTTTGGTAAAGTATCGGGCTTGGCTTTAGAAGCCTCCCGACGCCCCTCCCCATCGGAGAGTGAGTTTTTTTCCGGATCATCAACATCCTTAACTTTTGCAGGTTTTTTCTCAATATCTTCTATAGCTTTTATATACACTTCGGCTTTGTAATTTTGATATTGCCGTAGCATTGCTTCTTTTGTTGCTATTACGTTTTTGATTACTTCATAACTAAAATCTCGTTTTTTATTGCGAATAATTACCTCATCCAACTGCTTTTGGTCAATTTTCAGATAAATATTTTTCACTAAATCCTTATCTGAAACCAATTCAAATACTTGGGTTTGGTAGCCAATAAAAGATACAGACATACGATTGAGACCTTCCAAAAGGCGCAGTTCATATTTGCCCTCGACATCAACAGTGGTACCAATTTCCAAATTAACAACTCTGATATTGGCCCCAATTAATGGCTCATTGTTTTCAGAAAATACAAAGCCTTTTAGGGAATAGAAGTTTTGAGAATTGGAGGTATAGCTTGAAAGTAAAAAAAATGTCGCACAGAGGCACAGAAAAAAATGGAGGTAATGGTTTTTCAAAATATTCCCTTTTTATTTTACAAAGTAAGCGGATTTTGATTCAATAAAATATTTTTAAATTTAGCTTTTAACATGATTTAAGAAATTAGGAGCTGCTTAAATTTTAACAAATGCATGAAAAAGGCCTGAAATATTCAGGCCTAGTTTACAGATTTATTAAAAAAAATAGCTATTTTTATTATAATACGATCACATTCCAAGTTACACCAGAATAAAATTTTTGATTAGTAGAAAGGCCAGAAAACCGAATGGTATGTGGGCCAGGTGTAAGCTTTACCATCACAGCAAAATCCATTGCTACGGCAGTAGCTATTTTACCAGTATAATCGCAAGCTGGGTTTTGAAACGAATTGTGGATTGACATTTGGAATGGATCTGTAACTACTAAATTTTTGGTGAGATCTGGTATTATATCCATGCCGTCAACTTGAGCTATTAGGCCAGATGCCTTTTGCTGATTAATATATGGCTTAATTATCGCATTAGTTCTGGCGCTAAGCGGGTGGCCATCAGGTACTTTTGAATGATCACATTCGTCGACACCAGCACTATATGTCCATGCCGTACCACCAAAAACAGGTATATAAATATAAGAGCCAGTGGGGATGGTTGCCGACCGTACTGACTCACCACCAAAATTACTTGATAGTATCATAATACCAGGAATAGGTTGTTTGCTTGCCTCAAATGCAGCTCCAGAGATATCATTCAAAGGACTGTCGTCAAAAGGAACGCTTAAAATCCAAGGGCTATAGGCCACTTCAATTTGTTTGTAAGTAAGGCCAAGTGCCGTTCCATTGATCGGCACAATTTCGGTGACAGCTAATGAAGTAGCTGAATTTCGTGCATTTTTAGTCTTTGATTTTGGCTGTGCCAGTTCAGATTGTTGGCAGGAAATAGCCAAAATCATTGAAAGTAGAAATAGAAGAACTGTTGTTTTTTTCATTTGTGAAATTTGTTTAAAGGTTGATAATTAATTATTTAAAATCATAATTCCAATTTAGTAGAATCATAATTTACTCTATTTTTCGAATCCCAAAAGGCGGAAACATTTACGATTTTCCAGCCATCTGCTTCTTTTTCCATGAGGCGAGTTTCTTGGCTGATTTTACCAGTTTTGCCATCTTTATCTGCATTTATTTGTTGCCAAATTAGGTAGGCCGTTTTCTCATTGAAAAATTTGAACGTTTTTCATTATATAAAAGGGGATAAAAGTTTGCTAATCAATTTTTTACAATATAGCAATTGTATTTTACTTTTATGGATAAAAATTATTTAACGGTAAAAAAAATTAAAGTGCTATTGGTAATTTCGAAGTGAAAAATATTTAGTTTAGGTTCTTTATTAGGGAAAAAAAATGCTACTATTGCTTCATTTTCCAATAACCATTCAAAGTCCAACTTTGCTTATTTATTCTTAACAATATTATTCTCAAAAAAAAAGTTAAATACCTTATTATCAAGTATATGACGTGAAAAAAATGCATTTTTACAATTAAAATATCTAGCGAATCATTTTCTGAATTTACTGCCCATACAGTATCTCTTATTTTGTTAATTGTTTCGTCCGAATCAGTTTCCATTTGGGTTAAAAGTGTTTGCAGTTCTGGCGCAAATTCCATTAATTTTTCCCGATTATTTTGAAGAAATTCCAATTGAATTAAGAGTAGAGCCCACTTCATGATGCAGGTCGGTTGCTAGTTTATTCCTCATTTTCTGCACCTTCATTTTTTGACGAAAGTTGTACAAAAAAGAAAAAATAAATGCCTCCGCCAATTAATAATAGTGCATAAAAACCCAACATTGGGTAAAACCACCAGACTTCAGTGATAGATTTTTGAACTTCAATTTTAAGATAATAATGTGCTATTTCTTTTGATTTTTGGCGGGCAATCATAAATAATTCATAATTTCCTTGGGGTAAATTCATGTACCGTGCTATTGGATATTCACTTTCAGTCCAGTCTAATTCATAATTGGTTAGCTGGTACTTATAGATTACTGAATCGCCAAGAATTGCTTTAAACTCAACAAATACATCATTGTTTTTGGAGTATAATTCAATGGAATTTGGCGGTGGATTTAATGCAATAGCTTTATGGTTGGCTGTTATTTTTACTAAATAGAGCTTTTGTTGGGCTATTGTAATATTATTAATTACTAAAAAAGAGCATGAAAATACAATAGTTAGGAATTTCAATTTTATTTTATTTAGCGCTATTTGGCTTTAAATTAATGAATTATGCTAAAAAATCAAATTTTTAACCTGGCTAATATTTTACCGCCCCGACTTTTATATCCGGCCGAGCCAAATTCCATACCTGTTTCTAGGGAATAGATGAGCTCAGCTTTTAAATCAGGATGCTTTTTAACCATTCGCTCTAAAATTGTCATAGAAAATACTTTTATGGCAACTGCCTCTGATGGATTATTCAAAAAGCTGAAACATATTTCTGTGATTTCTCCCTCCATATGTGTAGGTATTGGGAATTCGGCCAGTATTCTTACCGTATTTCGTTTTATTGAATCATTTTTACCATCTTTTTTAAGCGTTAAAATCATTTCCTCTACAAAAGGCTTTATCAATTTTGGTTTCCATTCTGTAATAATAATGATCACCCAAGAGGCTCTTTGTGTAATTCTATAATCATTTCCCCAAAAAATTTCGAAAAGATTATCCAAATATTTAGGGTTTTCCATGATGTCCCAAGCTAATTGCTCCGAATTTTCATAGGTATGTTCTCTTAATAATTCAGCTATTAAATCCATATTTTAAAAGATTATGCAACCAATCTCTAAACCTTCGCATCTTGGAATTGACTCGTATTTCAAAAGTAATAAAACAAAAGAGGATAAATGGTAACCATTCAAACAAAAAAATCAACCGCTTGAGTAGTTTGTATTGCATAGTACTAAGTAATACAATAATTTTGAAACGAAAACCAAATTATAATAAGTTTTCATAAAAGTTAAGGAATAATTTATAAAAGCGTTGCGACTAATCGCAAAACCAAACAAATGAAAAATTTTACTAGACTAATCAGTTTTGCAGCATTACTCTTATTGACCTTTTGGTCTCAAGCACAAAATGCTTCTATCAAAGGAAATATAACCGACAAAAACGGAAAAATAGTTGAATTTGCAACGGTTACCATTTTACAATCGAAAGATTCCTCACTAGTGAAAGGTGCTTTGGCTGATGCAAATGGCAATTTTGAGATAGAAAAAATTAAATTTGGAAGCTATATTTTGGGTATTACTCAAGTTGGTTTCACCAAATATTTTTCGCCCATGTTTAATTTAAATGAAGCAACTCGTTCAATTAATTTCAAACAAATTCAAATTACTGAGGCAATAAA
>JANMZR010000145.1:0-2998 GCA_031383555.1 Cytophagaceae bacterium
CTGAAGTAGTGAAGCCTTTTATACAGACAATGTTTGATGAATTAAAATGCCGATCAGTTATAATAGAAGTATCGGAATCTTATAGTCAAATATTAAAAGAATTGGGTGTAATTACTTATGAGTCAGCTTGTTTTTCTCGTGATGATTTTGCGGGTGCCGATTTCTTTTTAAGTCTTGGAGGTGATGGCACTCTTTTAGACTCGCTTACTTTTATAGCTGAGAAACAAACGCCAATTTTAGGGATAAATACAGGTAGGCTAGGTTTTTTAGCTATTGTTTCGCCTGAAAATTTGATTGTTGAGTTGGCAATGTTGTTTCAAGGGAAATACGAAATTGAAAAAAGGTCATTAGTGAGTATAGAATCGAATAATGATATATTTGATGGTGTAAATTTCGGTTTGAATGAACTTGGAATAATGAAAACAGATACCTCTTCAATGATTGTTATTAAAACTTATTTAAACGATGAATACCTCAATTCCTATTGGGCCGATGGCTTGATTGTAAGCACACCAACAGGTTCAACAGGGTATAATTTAAGTGTAGGTGGGCCAGTGGTAAGTCCTGGTGCCGATGTATTTATAATATCTCCAATGAGCCCACATAATTTGAATGTAAGACCATTGATAGTTCCCGACAATTCAAAACTGAAATTTGAAATAGAAAGCAGAAGTAAAAACTTCCTAGTATCGCTCGATTCACGTTCAAAAGTAGTGGATGAGAGTACTATTATTTCACTAAAAAAGGAAAGTTTTAAGGCCTTTTTAGTGAAAATTAATGGGTCAGATTTTTTAAATACCCTTCGTTCAAAATTAAATTGGGGGCTCGATTCCCGAAACTAAATTTGGCTTAATTATTGTATTGTAAGTTTATTTAAGTTTTATTGCGCAGTTTTGATTTATAAAAATCTATGAAAATTATAGAACTTAATACCAAAAAATGGTTGTAAATCGTTGTTAGGTCAAACCATGAGAATTTATAGAAGTATCTTTTTATGCAAATGAAATTTAAATTAGTAATAATTCTGTTTTTGTATTTTTTAAATACAATTGAAGCACAGCAAAGAGTAAAATTACCAAAGCTTTTTGGTAAAAAAAGAGGTTCTACCCAATGGTATGGCGACCCTATCTCTGAGCCCAAACTTAAAAATAATTATAATATTTATGCCACAGTTGGTTTGGGGGGGGGTACTTCCAATTATTATGGCGACATGACTTCGTATAAATACCCGATTGCGACTATTTTGAAAAATACTCGATTTAATTTTTCGGCTAATTACACAAAACATTTTTCCTATAATTTTGCAGCGAGAATTTCGGTTACCAGTGCCCGAATAACTGGCGATGATGAAAATTTTAAAAATAGTGTAGTATCCTTACTAGAGAAATATTCAAGAGGCTTACATTTTAGAAATGATTTGAAGGAAATTGGCTTGGTTGGTATTTATGATTTTACTCGTTACAGAAAAGGTGGCTTCATAATGAGGCCAAAATTTACCCCTTTTATATTTGGTGGATTGGCCATTACTAATCATAATCCTGCTGCACGAGCTCCAGCAGATCCGATTACTGGAGCTGTGAATAAAAATTGGCAAAAAATTCGACAATTTGATACTGAAGGACAAAGTGATTTAGGTAAAAAACAATACAGTACCGTTGCTTTTACAATTCCTTTAGGCGCTGGTTTAAGGTTAAAAATACATGATCAATGGGATATTACATTTGAAGGTGGCTTGCGCTATACAGTTTCAGAAGGTGGCAAATATTTGGACGATGTTTCTGAGAATTATATAAAAAGTTCAGGTACCAACCCAAACCCAACTCAAAATGAAATATATTCCTTTAGAGCTGATGAGCCTTTCAGTGCAAGAACAGGCAATGCAAGGGATTTTAGTAAAATTGTATTGCCACCAACTATTGATGCTAATGGCAATGCAGCAAAAAGAGGCAATGGCCGTCAAGATTGGTATTTCCTTACTGCCATACAATTAAATTACTATATACCCAGCCAAATTAAATGTGTTCCAACACGTTAACATATGATGTTAAAGCATAAACTGATATTTTTAATTATTTATTTAATACACTCATTTTCAGGTTTTTCACAAATTATAGAATTTGGCTTGGGTGGCGGCGTTAGTCATTTCAAAGGTGATATTTCTCCCAACTTCAATCCATTACAATTGGGTGTTGGCGCAAATGGCTTATTTAGGTATAATATGAGCCGATCTGTATCGCTAAGAGGCCATATACTGTTTACAAGTTATAATTCCTCCGATGATAAAACTACTAACGACTTTTATAATTATAGAAATGCAGCGGCTGCTGGTAATATTTTAGAAGTAGCAGCAATTGGAGAATATAATTTTTTAGATAGAGCCACGATGGTAAAAAAGCAAGATTGGACGCCCTATTTATTTGGAGGAATAGGATATACAATGGCTAAAAATAAATCAACTTTATTTACAACACCATTGAAAGTAAATACTCCAGTTATACCTTATGGTGTGGGAGTAAAGTTTAGATTCAAAGGGCCTTTAAGTATTTGTGCTGAATTTGGAACCCGTTATACTATTTCTGATGATTTTGATAAAATTAATTCTTATTTTGGCAAAACAAACGTTTCAACAGGCACTTTAATTAATGATAAAATACAATATGGTGACCTCACTCGAACTGACCATTATTATTTCACAAATGTTACATTCACCTATACTATATTCAATTTGATATGCCCTGAATAGGGATTCGCTAATTTTTTTTTCCAATTTGTACAATCAGCGAGCTCCCAAAAGGAGCTTTTTTAATTAAAAATTCTTCTAACTTTACAATTTTGTAAAAAATCATATTTAGAAACCAATTAGGAATATTTACATCTGATTTTAAAGTTTTGATGTAGACCAAATTAAAATAAATTTTTAGTTTTTGGGTTAATCGGATTATTAGAATTAATGGGGATAAAAAAAGGCTCCAATAATTTGAATACTTTATGTCAAATT
>JANMZR010000150.1:0-28341 GCA_031383555.1 Cytophagaceae bacterium
GATAACTTTTGGTTACACTAAAGGTCATGTCTACCCGATTTATATCACCCCATTGCGCATTGCCAATTTGAAATCCTATTCAAGAGAGCCGGATTTTAAAATTTTAGGGCCTATGAAAGACCGAGGAGGCCCAGCAGGACTGGTCATTAAAAATGGATTCATAGTTGCGCAATGGGGTGATATAAATCGGGTAGACATGACCTTTAGTGTAACCAAAAGTTATCTTTCAACCATTGCAGGTTTAGCAATTGACCTGGAATTGATCAAAAATGTAAACGATAAAGTGAACAAATATGTATGGGACGGAACATTTGTAGGAGAGCATAATTCAAAAGTTACATGGCATCATTTGCTTACACAGTCGTCTGATTGGTCGGGTAGTTTGTTTGGCCTGAATGATTGGGCCGACAGGCCACCAAAAGAAGGTGGAATTGATGATTGGAAAAACCGTAAGTATTTTGAACCGGGCACAAATTACGAATACAATGATGTACGTGTAAATCTGCTTTCCTATTCGCTTTTACAGGTTTGGCGTAAACCATTACCTGCTGTGTTAAAAGAAAAAATTATGGATCCAATCGGTGCATCTACAACTTGGAGATGGTTTGGTTATGAAAACTCATTTGTAAATATGGATGGTATGATGATGCAATCAGTGAGTGGTGGCGGACACCATGGTGGTGGTATTTTTATTAATACATTGGATCATGCGAGATTCGGCTTGCTTTTTTTAAGAAATGGGAAATGGAAAAACCAACAGTTATTGTCTGAAAATTGGATCAAATCAGTTCAGCAACCCTCTTTTGCCAATAAAAATTACGGTTATATGTGGTGGTTAAATACAAGCCAAGAATGGAAAGGAATTTCACCGAAAATATATTATGCGGATGGTTTTGGCGGTAATTATATTGTAATTGATAAAGAACATGATTTGGTGGTGGTTTTCAGATGGATGGACGGTAGCAAAATAGCCGAAGCTTTACGTTTGATAATCCGATCGGCAGAATGAGAATATATCAATTTTACATCCTTTAAATCAAAAAAAATGAAAAAGAAACTCCTCTTAACCCTCTCAGTTATACTTTTAGCTGCTCAGTTATTTGCCCAATACCCACCTGTATTCAAAGGCAGCAACTATGGAAACAACCCAAAAGCTGGGCATTATGCCAATATACGAGGCTTTAAAATGTATTATGAAATTTATGGAAATGGAGAACCTTTGCTTTTGATTCATGGCAATGGCGGCTCCGGGAATAATTTTTCGGGACAAATACCCTATTTTGCCCAACATTACAAAGTGATTGTGGCAGATAGCAGAGCGCATGGAAAATCTATTGATGCGGGCGATTCATTGAGTTATGAAATGATGGCAGAAGATTTTAATGCCTTACTCGATTATTTGAAAATAAAATCGTGCAACGTAATTGGCTGGAGCGATGGTGGCAATAATGGTTTACTTTTAGCCATTCATCATCCAGATAAAGTGAAGAAATTGGCTATTACAGGAGCCAATATTTTAATAGATTCCTCAGCCATTGCCAATGATATTTTAGCTGTTGACTTTATGAGCGATTTAAATAAATTGGAAAAAACGCCTGAGGTTTTAAACACCATAAAAGTGACCAAATTATTGTATCTGTTACCCAATATTTCTTTAAAACAACTAAATAATATCAAATGTCCTACGCTTGTTATTGGTGGTGACCATGATGTAATTTTACCAAAACATACGCTGCTAATTGCTGAAAATATTCCCCAATCAACTTTATGGATTCTGCCCAATTCTGGGCATTCAACTTTAATTAATTATAAAACTCAATTCAATAAAACCGTAGAAGATTTCTTCAAAAAGCCTTACCGTATTATCAAAGGAATGGATCAAATAAATTAATACTTTAAAAATAAATAAACTATGGAAAAACTTAAAGCCCTCTTATCAATTGACCTTAACTATCTGATTATCATACTAATAGTGATTTTTTATTCACTAGAGCAAATACTAAACAACCCTTTTAAATTTGATAAAAGGCCTAAGCATTTGATCAATAATTTAATGTTCCAAGTAGTTTATTTATCGATAAACTTCTTTTATGCTACTTTTTTAGTGTTTTGTATTAATTGGTTAAACAGCCACCAGATAGGTTTGTTTTATCTTATTAATTGGCCGATTTGGTTAAAACTATTCCTTGGCGTTGCCTTATTTGACATGACCACCTATTGGTTTCATCGAATGGGGCATGTTGTTCCACTGTTATGGCGATTGCATCGGGTGCATCATAGTGATACTACGATGGACTCTTCTACATATTTTAGGGCACATCCTATTGAAGCATTTTTAAACTTTGGCATTGGCAATATTTTAGCTTCTGCCATTTTTGGTTTGGATTTAACCACTTTCGGGCTTTATAGCCTTATTTTACTCCCTTTTTTAATTATACAACATATCAACTTAAAAACCCCAGATTATATCGATTCTAGCTTTGGGTTAGTTTTTATGACGCCTAATCTTCATAAAATTCACCATGAACAAGACCAGTTTCATACCGACTCCAACTATTCAGATATATTTATTCTTTGGGATCGAATTTTTGGAACCTATACATATAAACCTTTGAAAGAGATAAAGCTAGGCCTGAAGGAATTTGATTCCGATGAAAAACAATCTTTTTGGTATTTGATGAAAAGTCCGTTTATTTCAATAAAACGCAATATTTTAGATAAATTGTAAATAAACAAAAACCTTTAATGCCTAAAATAACCAACCTACCCTCGCCATTAACCATCCTATTTGGCGTAATTTTATTAGCTTCTATTGGCACTTGGCTTATTCCTGCTGGGCAATATAATAAGCTCTCAGTCAGAGAGAAAACCTTTATAGTGACCACTTCGGCAGGCGAAAAAATAGTACCTTTTAACCAAAAAACCCTTGACAGCCTACATTTGAATATTGCCTTCGAAAAATTTGAATCTGGCGATATTCGAAAACCCGTTTCAATACCCGGCACTTACCAAACATTAGAAAGCAAGCCGCAAAGTTTATTGAAAGTACTCCAAGCACCTATTAAAGGCGTTTATGATAGTATAGATATCGTATTTTTTATTTTGATAATGGGCAGTTTTGTTTATGTGTTTAATGAAACCAAGGCCATAGAAAAAGGGGTATCTTATTTGGCAAAAAGTATGAAAGGCCGTGAGCCAATTTTAATCGTTTTTTTGGTAATTATTTTTTCGTTTTGTCGGGCATCTTATGGCATGGAAGAGGAAGCGCTTGTATTTTATCCCATTTTAGTGCCCCTATTTTTGAAAGCAGGCTATGATTTATTGGTGCCTTTATCAATCATTTTTGGAGGTACTACTGTGGGAGGCATCGCAGCTTTTTCTAATCCTTTCTCAACCATTATTGCCTCCAATGCAGCGGGAATTAACTGGCTGGATGGTATTTACCAACGGCTTTTTCTTTTTGTAATTCTCACTACAATAATGATTTTTTATATTTTACGCTATGCCAAAAAAGTAAAGAATGACCCAACACAATCAATGGTTTTTAAAATTGATGGCCTTGTAAAATCACCTTATGATGTAAGTCCGGATAATGATACTGAAATTAACCAACTTTCTGCCAAAACAAAACTCCTATTATTTATTTTCCTATTTACTTTTTTAGGTATGATTGGCGGGGTTATCCTCTTTGATTGGTGGACTTTGGAAATGACTGCCCTCATTTTGGCCTCCTCTATTTTGGTGGGAATCATAATGAGAATGAACGAAAAAGTATTCATTTCTCAATTTATAAAAGGAGCCGAAAGCCTACTTTCAGTGGCTTTGATTGTTGGGGTAGCCCGTGGTGTAACCATTATTCTCAACGATGGAAATGTAAGTGATTCAATACTTTATTATACCACAAATTTGGTTCAGGGCATGCCTGCAGCCATCTTTATTCTATTATTACTATTATTTTTCTTCCTGTTTTCGTTATGTATTAGTTCCACTTCTGGCATGGCTGTACTCACAATGCCCATCATCGGTGCATTGGCAATTATAGTAAATATTCCAGGCAAAGAAGTGGTGAATTCCTATGTTTATGGCATGAATCTCATGTGTTTTATTTCTCCAACTTCATTGATTTTACCTTCATTGGCAATGGTCAATTTAAGCTATAAAGTTTGGATTAAATTCATAATGCCAATCCTATTTTTGTTCACTATTATTTGTGCTTTATTTTTAATAGTTGGCGTCTATTCTTAGAAATTTTTCCTATTTTCCTAACTGATGAATAGTCCCTTGAATGGAACCTGTTAGTGGTTCGCCTTTAGTATTTTTGATTTTGTAATCTATCGTGATTACATCTACTTTTTCAAGGTTTTCAATACTCAAAATTAGGTTTTTTCCAGTAGTTTGAACATTTGTAATTTTTAAGGTTTTTGGATTTAATCTTTCAGAACCATATTTTTTACTTCTCAACAATTGCCACGTTTTTATTTCATAATTTGAAATGGTATTTCCTGAACTTGCGTCTATCGGAGAATCAAAATTAAGTTGAATACCGTGTTCAAGCACATTCATTTTTATCGGAATAGGAATCGTTTTGCCTGTATAGCGTAATCTATACAGCCCACCGCCACGCATCATTTGGTTGGTACCCCAGGCTGACATGCCGCATGTATATAATTGTCCATCAGCGGGATTAAATCGGCCTCGCATTATGCCAGTGAGAAACTTTACGCCTGGAAGGTCAATCACAGCCCCTTGCTCTTGTCCATTTACAGTTTCGTTTAAAACATATTGAATTTTTCCATAGCCATACGAAAGGCTCAAAAGCCCCCCATTTAAGGTCCCCCATTTTTTGCTATCAACCCAAACCATTTCTGAAGGGGAACGGTCATACTTCATATCCACCCACACCAAAGGCTGCTCCATACCCGCTCTCGAAGAGTCTTTTGGAGGATTATAGCCCCACATATTGCCATAAAATTTACCTTCTCCTTTTATCCAATTTATCCGGTTCATGGGGTTCCAATAGCCCTGTTGGTCTGTAACTATAAAACTTCCATCGGGGTTGATACAAACCCCATTTGCCGCCCTAAAACCAGTAGCAATAATATCGGTTTTTGAGCCATCGGCACTGACTTTTAGCAAGGTTCCATGCTGCGGTATTAAGGCTTCTCGAGCGTGTCTCCCACTTTTTGCATAATAAAAATTCCCTTCTTTGTCGGTTTGGAGTCCCATCGCAAACTCATGAAAATGATCTGAGACTTGATGGTCATGATTAAAACTTTCATAGAAATCTGTTTCCATATCACCGTTCAAATCTCGGAGTAATACCAGCTGATCTCGGCAGGTTACGTATATTTTTTCATCTACAATCTTAATTCCCAAAGGCTGAAATAATCCTGAACCAATCCGCTGCCAAGTCAACTCGCCTTCTGGATTTAATAGTCCTTTGATCAACCAAATATCGCCATCGGTAGCACAAACAGCCGCCTGATTTGCATCTTTGAAAAAATCAATGCCGCTTAATTTCATTCGACAAGCCCAAGGGTTTTCGAAAGGAGGGGTCAGCTGATCTATTACAAAAGGACCCTCTTCTGTGCCTTCGGTTATTAAAGTTTTTAATAGTTCGGGATAATGGGCCCGTCCAGTGCCAAAAGTGTATTTTGTTAAAGTTTCAGGCTCGGGAAGCTCATTTGCAGAAAAATTGGCACTCTTTTCACTTATAGCCAACGTAACTTTAACCTGCTCTTTGGCATCAACAGTCATGTAAATTTGTCCATTTTCTTCTACTATTGAAGCTCCTTTTCCACGTAAACTGACTTTAGCAGAAGCATTTGCCACCCGCATTTTTAAAATGGAATTGGATGGAGAGATATTCAAGGTTCTCGTAAAAACGGAAGGTTCTACAAATCCAAATTTTTCTAAAATAGCCGACTCACCCACCGTATAAGAAATCACGATTTGGTCTTCGTGATGATAAAGTCCTTTATAATTTGCCCATGTTTTTGGTAAGGGGCCAAATGCCCTTCCATCTCTAGCTACAAAACGAGGGTCGTCAAATTTTCCTGTGCTAGGATTGGCCCAACCGGGGCTCACGGGTGTTTCAAAATGCAGTTTCCCAACACTACGAGGGTAGGTTTCGTGCTTATCATTTAATAAAATAGCGTTCCAATCTATGAATCCTGTACCCGTGTAGGCACCTGCCACACGCATAAGATCGTGGTCAAAAACCATCCAAGCTTTGCCTTTTGAAACCCCTCCTGTGCCTTTATCTAAACGCACCGCAATGCCTTTGTATGCAAAATTATTTTTTCTGTAGTCCTCATCTTTATAAGGCGATGGGCCTGGCGAGTGATAGCGAGGAATACCCGTTTTTTCGTCCACCAATTCATAAGTATTGATAAAGAAATTGCCATAATCCATATCTGCCCATGGTTGGTAAATCTTTGTGGTAGGTCCCCTTGATTTTCCAGTGGGTAGAGAAGCGAGGTACTCAGGCGTTGCTTTTGAAACAGACATTGATTTGTTTTCAGAAACAAATTCATCTTGTATATAGTGAATTACATCATATTTTTCTTGAGGACTCAGCGCCACTTGAGGGGGCATGGAGCCATAGCCTTTGGTGATAGTTTGGTACACGGCAAAGGCATCGCCGCCAGCTTTGAAGGGTTCTGCCCAAAATTTCAATGACATGGGAATGGACCCTTCGTTGTCTTTGTTGCCATGGCAATTGATACAGTTGGCATTGTAAACTCTTTCACCTCGTACCAATGCATCTTTGTTAAAATCTTTGATAAAACCAGCATGATCGAGTGCTTTTTCAGTATCGGGAAGGTCCTTCGAAGAAAGGTTATAAACAATAGTATTGGTGGTTTTGCAATTGCTAAGGAGCAATACAAGCGTTAAAAAAAGGAGAAAGTGTGTTTTATTCATTAGAGTTAAAATATCAATTTAGCGAATTTGCAAACATTGGGACCAAATTTATAATTAAACAATCGAAGTTTTAAAACATTGACTATAATTTATTTAAGGTTTGATTAAATTTATGATTTCCTTACTATATTTATTCGCCATATTTTGGTTGGTTGGCATATATTTTTAGGATAATATATTTGAATACATGAAATTATTATTCGCTTTTATTGGCATAAAAAGTATAGTTTAAGCGAGTAATAATATTTTATATTATTGATATACCGTTAATTAACAGTTATTTTAAGAAATATAAATATTAAAAATATAGGAGTTTTTTGAAAATATAAAACCAATAATTATAATTCCATTTTATTAAACTATATTTAATTGTTAAAAGCACAAAACAATATTTTTCTAAACCTAATGAAAACCAACCTATCTCAAAAACTATTTTTAGGAATCATCTTCATTTTTACATTCCAAAAAATATCGGCACAAGAAACAAAAATCACTTTCATGCTCAAAATCACAGAGCTGGAAAACGCTGATTCTGTATATTTGATGGGGCCTCTGCCTGTAAATAAAGCTTTTTCAATAAAAGATAGGCAACTTTTGGCCAACCCACAATCTGACGGAATTTACTTTATCACTGCCAATTTACCCGACTCAATGGCTGGTAAATCGTTGAAATACATGTATTATTCGTCCACAACAAAAACGAATGATGTGTTGCATAAAATAATTGCAGAGAAAAATACCAATAAAACGGTAACCGACCTTTGGGGCTATTTAGATGGTTTGGCAGGTAAAGTAAAACCAACACAGCAAATGCTTGTTCGTCAACTCAATACGCCAGAAGAGGCTGCCTATTTGGCAAAGCCTTATAATGGCATCACTACCGATGGCCAAAAGCAAGAAAACCTTTTCCCAATTAAAAAAACTGGGCAAAGTACAGAAGTGGTGCGCATTGCTACAGAAACTTTTATCAATTCCCTATCGTCGGAGCAAAAAGCAAAATGTACCTTTCCAATTGACTCTTATGAATGGCAAAAATGGCATAATGTTGACTTTTATAAACGTACTGGAATCGGTTTGGAAGAGTTGACAAAGGAACAAAAAGAGCTTGCTTTTGGAATTTTACACGCTGGTTTAAGCACTAAAGGCCTGAAAAAAACTAGAGATGTGATGAGCATGGAGGCGTATTTGTCAATTCTTACCCCTGGCAACAAAATGCTGGGAGGCGAAAAATATTGGTTCACTTTTATGGGAACACCCTCAGCAACTGCACCTTGGGGCTTTCAATATGATGGCCACCACCTTATTATCAACTATTTTGTAATGGGCGACCAAGTTGTAATGACTCCTACTTTTATGGGTTCTGAGCCTAATTACATCCCTGAAGGGCCTAACAAAGGCCTTCGTACTTATGAATCAGAAGAGAAAAAAGGGTTGGCCTTTTTCCAATCATTAAGCAAATCTCAAAAAGATAAAGCAACGGTTTGGCACAACATGGACCAAGATTTTAATCGAACTGAGGCCTTTCGTGACAATGAAATATTGGCCACACAAGGTATTTCGGCTAAAGAATTAAATAAAACTCAACAAGCCTTCCTGCTCGATTTAATTCATGAATATGTCGGAAATATTAAAGAAGGCCACGACAAAGTGAAAATGGCAGAAGTAAAAAAACATTTGAAAAAAACCAATTTCAGCTGGGTGCAAACTGACGGGGTCAACGACCTTTTTTATTATCGAATACATAGCCCCGTGATATTGATTGAGTTTGACCATCAAATTCCTGTGGCCGTTTGGGACCGCAATAAACCTCGGCCTGGGCCTGTCAAATACCATATTCACACCGTAGTGCGCACACCCAATGGCAACGATTATGGGAAAGATTTATTAAGAGCGCATTTGGAAAAAGAGCATAAATAATTGTTATTTTTGAAATTTATGCCATTGTTTGGTATATAGTTTTAATTTATTAACTTTTAGTCAGTAAGAACATAAACAAAGGCAGTCAAATTTTTGAATTCAAATCATAGTCAGTTTTTATTCAATTTAAACCTTTAAACTATACAAATCATGAAAAAGCTAGTTCAAAAAAATTTTAAGATCATTTGCTTCTTAATATCAATACTTTTTTTTCCTTCTTTTGCAAATACCATAAATGCAATTGCTTATTGTGTGCCAAATACTGTAAATGGTTGTTCATCAGGTGATAATATTAGCTTATTCTCTATTAAAGGAGAATCAGGAGTAGGATTTTCAAATAATTCAGGTGCAGGATGTAGCGCAGTTCCTCTTTCTTATTCTGATTTTACAGCTAGTTTTAGCCCAGTAATTTTATCTAGGACAAACAGTTATAGTGGCAATTTGCAAACAGGAAATGCAAATGATTATGCCACCATTTGGATTGATTTTGATGATGATGGTACTTTTGAAAATAATGAACGACTATTAAATAATTTGAAAATTGGCACAATAAATAAATTATATGCCATCAGAATACCGGATGATGCAACCCTTGGTCAACATCGATTAAGAGTACGAATAATTGGCTCAGTAACTAGTCCAGTTACTATTACGGACCCTTGTGCAAGCTATGCCGATACCGAAACAGAAGATTATCTAATTGAAATCATTGGCACTTCTTCAATAAGATCGGTGGCTCTAGGCCTTGCAAATTCTTGTACGGAACTAGGAGCAATGACTATCAATGCAGAAAGCAATAACAATGGCAATTATCCAGTGTATTTAGTTGATTCTGATAATAATTATGCCGCTGCTATATATACTGATGGCAATAATTTGGGTACAGTACAACCATCTTTTTTTAAAAATGCAAATGCGACTCGACAGGATATAACTGGGCGATATTTTTTAGATAGAAATTTAACAATTCTTGTAGAAACACAACCGATTTCAACTTATAGGTTTAGGTATTTTTATAAAATTAGCGAATTAAATGGACTCATAGCCCAACCTGGTAGTGGAGTGACCTCTCAATTTGATTTGGTAATGACAAAATCAAACCATCTTTGTACAAGTAATTTTGTTGATTTTTTAGGAATTTTAAAATCCATTCAATTTCCAACCGGCTTTGGGTCATATAATGGTGACAGGTTTTTGGATTTTGTCGGATTAACTTCTTTTTCAAGCTTTTTCTTACATGGCGGTTCTACTTTTTTGGGAGACCCCACCAATCCTTTACCAGTAAATTTGATTGCTTTTTTTGGGAAAAATTTTGAAAAAAATATTAATCAGTTAAATTGGGAAGTAACAAATGAAAAAGATTTTTTAGGTTATGAAATTCAAAAATCGACAGATAGTCAACACTTCGAAAAAATCGATTTTGTAAAGACAAATAATTCAGAGAAATATCAATACGAAGATATTCTTGTAAACGGCTCTTCGATAAATTATTACCGACTAAAATTGATTGATCTGGATGGTAAATTTAGTTTTTCAAAAATAATTGCCCTTAAAAATGAGGCTGAAATTAAGATTTTTCCAAATCCAGTTAAAAATAACATAATGATTGAAAATTCGGAGCTAGAAATATTCGAAATAATAAATGCTTTTGGTCAGATAAAAAATATAAAATCAATAAAAATCAATAATACCCAACAACAAATAAATATATCAGAACTACCAGTAGGTATATATTATTTAAAAGTTGGAAATCATTTTCGAAAGATTATTAAGGAATAAATTTGGCAAAAATGGCTTTATTTTAATCCAAATTTTGTTTCCTCACAGTAAGAAGCCGAATGAAAGCTGTTTAGTTAAAATATAAATTTTTAAGGTGAGATTACGTTACAAAAAGAAAAAACTAAGTAAAAAACAAATGAAAAAATTCACTTTACTTCTATTATTCCCAATTATCATTAATGCACAAATTAACAGTAAGTTATCAGCCGACTTAATAGTTCATAATGCCAACATTTATACGGTTGATAATCAGTTTAGTACAGCTTCGGCGTTTGCAATCAAGGATGGCCTATTTTTAGAAATTGGTAAAAACGTTGATATTCTAAATAAATATAAATCAACAAAAATAATTAATGCTAACAGTAAGCCCATTTACCCCGGTTTTTACGACCCACATAGTCATTTCTTCAACTATGCTCAAACACTAGAGCAGGCCGATTTGGTTGGCACAAAATCATTCGATGAAATCATTCAAAAACTGAAAGCCTTTCGTTCAAAACTGCCTGATTCACAATGGATTATGGGTAGAGGTTGGGACCAAAATGATTGGCCAGTAAAACAATTTCCGAATAAAGTTTTGTTGGATAAAGCATTCCCAAAAAAGCCAGTTGCATTGGTGCGAATAGATGGGCACGCTATGGTATTAAATTCAGAAGCCTTGAAGTTGGCCAATATTACAGCGACCACCAAAGTTGAGGGAGGCTTAGTAGAGTTAAAAAATGGCGAACCAACTGGCATTTTGGTTGATAATGCAATGGATTTGGCGCAAAATGTGATACCGAAACCAACAAAAGCTGAACTCACCAAGATGCTAAAAACTGCCGAAAAAGATTGTTTCAAGTTGGGGCTCACAACCGTTTCCGATGCTGGAATAAATAAAAGCGATATTGAATTAATTGACGAATTGCAAAAAAAAGGTGAAATCAAAATTAGGGATTATGCGATGGTGTCGCTAAGTGAAGAAAACCTCGCTTTTTATCTTAAAACAAAGCCTTACAAAACCAACCGATTAAACGTCAGTTCTTTCAAAATATATGGTGATGGTGCATTAGGCTCAAGAGGTGCGTGTTTGCTAAAACCATATGCCGATAGCTCCACTTCTGGCTTTTTAATTACCTCAATAAAAGATCTTGAAACAAGTATCTTTTCTATTTATAACTCTGACTTTCAAGCCAATACACATTGTATTGGTGACTCGGCCAATCGATTAATTTTAGATATTTATGGGAAACATTTAATTGGCAAAAATGATAGGCGCTGGCGAATTGAGCATGCCCAAGTAGTGGATAAAAATGATGTGCTAAAGTTTGGGAAATACTCAATAATCCCTTCCATTCAGGCCACACATGCTACCTCAGATATGTATTGGGCAGGCAATCGGCTGGGTGCAGAGCGTGTGAAAACAGCTTATGCTTTTAAAGAACTATTAGAACAAAATGGAATGGTGGCCAATGGTTCTGACTTTCCTGTGGAGGCATTGAATCCATTGTTTGGATTCCATTCGGCTGTGACTCGACAAGACGCTAATAATTTTCCTGAAAACGGCTACCAAATGGAAAATGCAATTACTCGTGAGCAAGCTTTGCGAGCCATGACTATCTGGGCGGCTTATGCCAATTTCGAGGAAAAAGAAAGGGGAAGTATTGAAGCTGGTAAAATGGCCGACTTTGTGATTTTAGAAGCTGATTTGATGAAAATTGACAATACAAAATTAAGAAATGTAAAAGTTTTAAGCACTTTTGTGGCTGGGGAAAAGGTGTTTTAAAATATTTAACACTTCTAGAGCTCAAAACTCTAGAAGTGTTAAAATAAATTAGTTTGCCAAAATAAAGAACAATTTTAATATTAAATTTTTAGTTAGTAATTGATGTTACGCAAAATAATAAAAACCCACCCCGCCGATTGCGTCAGGCACCCCTCCAAAGAGGGGATTTCCCAAAGCTTAGGCTAATCCTTCCCTTGGGAAGGTGGCATGCTGGAGTAGCCGCATGACGGAAGGGGTAAATCTGCGATAAAATCAAAGTGCTTAAAATCAGTTAGTAAAAAACATTGATTACAGTTTTTGTGTGTTTTTAAAAATTATATTTATGAAAAAAATCTTTCCCTTATTCCTAATTAGTTTTCAAGTGTTCGCTCAAAACCCAACATTTGAATCATTCAAAAAATACCCTTTTCCAACGGAATTAACTACTTCGAAAACAGGCTCAAAAATAGCTTGGGCTATGGATGAGCAAGGCAAACGGAATATTTATGTTGCAGAAGGCCCTGAATTTAAAGCCAGAAAGCTCACTAATTTTCAGGAAGACGATGGCCAAGAAATAACCAGCTTATCTATTTCTGACAATGGGAATTGGGTAGTATTTGCCAGAGGTGGGGACCATGGAAGCAATTGGGATGATGCTTTGCCGGTAAACCCTTCGGCTGATGCAAAACCTTTTACAGTAAAAATTGGAGCTATTCCTTTCTATGGAGGTGTCATAAATTATGCTACCGATGGCGATTTTCCATTTATTTCACCAAATAGTAAAACGATTGCATTCATAAAAGCAGGGCAGGTTTGGGCTGCCTCAATTGATAGTTTGGCTAAGGCTAATAACTCATTTACCACTCGAGGCAGCATCACTGAAATGGAATGGAGCCCTGATGGAAAATCCCTACTTTTCGTATCCAACCGTGGTGACCACTCAATAATAGGTATTTTTACAAATGAAAAAACACCAATAAAATGGATTACACCTTCCTTTAGTCATGATAGCTCGCCTCGATGGTCGCCAGATGGGGGTAAGATTGTATTCGTTCGAACACCAGGCACAGGCAGCTCGTCAGACCCTTTATTAGCAAAAAAGCATAATCCGTGGAGTATTTTTATTGCCGATGTTGCAACTAATACCTCCAAATTGTTGTGGAAAGCGCCCAAAACATTAAGGGGTTCTCAGCCAACTACACATGGCGGTACAAATCTACATTGGGCCGCCAACGACAAAATTGTGTTTTTGAGTTATCAAGATGGCTGGCCGCATTTGTATTCAATTTCTGAAATGGGCGGCAAGGAATTATTACTCACACCTGGCAATTTTATGTGTGAGCATATCAAACTTTCAGCTGATAAAAAATTCCTTACTTTTAGTGCAAATACTGGTAACGACAAATTGGATATTGAAAGACGGCATGCGGCCATGGTTTCAGTTGATAAGCCTGACATGCAGGTACTTACCAATGGAAGCGGCAATGAGTGGACTCCTATTCTAATTAATAACTCTAACATAATAGCTTTTATTTCGTCAAATCTGCAACAGTCGCCTTTGCCGGTAGTTAAGAATTTGGTTGGACTTGATAATATTCGGTTAATTGGTGAAGATTTAATTCCTGTTGATTTTCCAAAAAATAGTTTAATTCAGCCAAAACAAGTAGTTTTTATGGCCTCCGATGGAGTTGAAGTTCATGCCGATTTATTTGAACCAACAGGCGGTTCAGCCAGAAAACCAGCCATTGTTTATGTTCACGGTGGCCCACCACGTCAGATGCTTTTGGGCTGGCACTATTCCGATTATTATTCCAATGCATATGCAGCCAATCAATATTTGGCGAGCCAAGGTTATGTGGTGTTGGCGGTTAACTACCGATTGGGTATTGGCTATGGATATGACTTTCACCAAGCCCCAAAAAGTGGCATAAAAGGCGCATCTGAATACCTAGACATAAAAGCGGCGGGCCTTTGGCTGCAAAAACAAAGAATTGTCGACCCCACAAAAATAGGAATTTATGGTGGCTCTTATGGTGGGTATTTGACTGCGATGGCTTTGGCAAAAGACTCTAAATTATTTGCAGCGGGTGTTGATATTCATGGTGTACACGACTGGGGTATTGCTGCCAATATTATGAATCTTTATAATGGCAAAACCGAAAAAGCCACCGACTATGAGTTAGCAATTAAAACGGCTTGGCTTTCATCACCTTTAGCCTTTATAAATACTTGGAAGTCTCCGGTATTAATTATTCATGGTGACGACGATCGAAATGTGCGCTTCAATCAAAGTACGGATCTCATTAATCGATTGGAGAAAAAAGGAGTATCTTATGAAACATTGATGATTGTAGACGACACCCACCATTGGATGAAATGGGATAATGCAGTGAAAGTTTATGAAGCGACAGCTGAATATTTTAACAGAAAATTAAAAAAGTGACGAATAAATAATTCACAAATTTAAGTATCTGTAAATCAATATATTATAATTAGAATGTTATAATTGATTGATTTATATTACGCCAAAAAGAATTTCTTATATAAATTAGTTTTCACCCCAAACCATCAGAGCAGTATTTACAACCAATTCCATTTTGCGCCATTGGTCGTCTTCAGTCATATCGTTGCCATGGTGTGTACTTGAAAACCCACATTGTGTGCTTACACACATATTATCTAATTGCATATATTTGGCTGCTTCATCGATACGTTTGGCCATATCATCTACTTTTTCTAGTTCCTTTATTTTGGAAGAAATAATACCCAAAACAACCATTTTGTCTTTTGGCACGAAACGCAGAGGGGCAAAATCACCAGAACGCTCATCGTCATATTCAAGAAAATAGGCATCTACATTTATTTCATTGAAAAGGATTTCGGCCACCGGTTCATAACCTCCTTCGGCAAACCATGTGCTTCGGTAATTACCTCGGCAAAGGTGAATGCCTACTGTCAAATCTTTAGGTCGATTGTCAATCACGGAGTTAATCAATGCCCCATAAGTTTTAGGTAATTCGTTAGGATCTTCGCCTCGTTCCATAGCTGCTGCTCTCATTTTGGGGTCGCAAAGGTAGGCCAAATTGGTGTCGTCTAGTTGCAAATATCTAAGACCAGCCTGATACAAATGGTCAATTTCTATACGGTAAGCGGTTGACAAATCATGAAAAAACTCATCCATATCTGAGTATGAATTGATATCGATTGATTTCCTCCCTCCCCGAAAATGCACCATTGTTGGAGATGGAATAGACACTTTGGGTGTTTGTGTTACAACTGAATTAAGAAATTGAAAGTCAGCAACTTGTATGTCATGCTGGTGCATTAATTTGCCAGTGACACTGAGTTTTGGAGGCGTGAATCCATCTTCAGCCACCTTTGCATTTGGGTTGGCTTCAATGCCTCCAGTTACCGAAACTCCCTCCAACTCTTTCAAGAAATCGAGGTGAAAATAATCCCTGCGAAACTCTCCATCGGTGATGGATTTCATGCCAGTTGCTTCTAGTTTTTTTACGGTTGCTGCAATGCCATTATTTTCAATTTCACGTAATTCTTCTGCAGAAATCAAACCATTTTTCCATTTTTGGCGGTTTTCTTTTACTTTATTAGTACGCAATAAACTGCCAACGTGGTCAGCACGAAAAGGAGGAGTTTTCATAGGTAATCGTAATACCCTAAAGTTTTTATTTAAAAGTTAAATTAAAATTTTCTGTAATTAAAATGTAAAAAAGTTTGATTTGGCAAGCTATTCATACTATTTCTTATTTGAATCCACCATTATTCTATCCTCTCTATTGGCCAATTCCCATGCAGTATAAAACACCAAACGGGTAATTTTTTCTACCTGGTCAAATTGTATTTTTTCAATATCGTCACCGGGCTGGTGATAGTCGGCATGGACGCCACGAAAGTAGAAAACCACGGGTATTTTTTTCTCCGCAAAATTATAATGGTCAGAGCGGGTGTAGAATCGATTCGGGTCTTCGGGGTCATTAAAAGTATAATCTAATGCCAACATGGTGTGGTCAGCATTTGCTTTTTCCGAGATTTCATGTAGTTTGCTGGAAAGCTTATCTGAGCCAATCAAATAAATATAATCAGGCTTGCCTTCATGCTCCGTATCAGTACGGCCAATCATATCGATATTCAAATTACAAACGATATTTTTTAGGGGGAAAATAGGATTTTCCACAAAATACTTTGAGCCTAACAAACCTTTTTCCTCACCTGTAACTGTCATAAAAAGTAGGCTTCTTCGAGGGCCGTTTCCTGCTTTTTTAGCACGAGCAAAAGCTTGTGCCAATTCCAAAATAGCTACCGTTCCAGAGCCGTCATCATCAGCACCATTGTTTATTTGGCCGTCAGTATTTACCCCAATATGGTCTAAATGTGAGGTAATTACGATAACTTCCTCCTTTTTGTCGGTGCCTTCAATAAAGCCAAGCACATTTTCAGTTGAAACTGAGTCAACTTTTCCTTTCGTTTTTGGGTTGATGGCTTGGAATCGATAGCCACCACCAAATACTTTTAATCGTTGTAAATAATAGGTTTGAAAATAAGAATTGGTGCCATCTGTATTTTTAATTATTGGACTTAATCCATTGCTTTCAAAATGCTTTGCAACATATTGAGCAGCAATTTTCTGTCCTTGAGAGCCCGTATCACGCCCTTTCAAAGAGTCGGATGCCAAAAAAGTCAAGTGTTTTTTGAGTTGGCAATCACGGATGGTTTTGGCGAAGATTTGGGCTTGAGAATAACCATCTTTTGACCAAATAACAATGTAAAAAATTAAATATTTCAGATAGGTTTTGTGCATAAATTTTATTCTTTTCGTAAAATTCAAAACTAATCATTTCCTTTTGAAAACCATGCTAAAATCCTTAAATTTGTATAACAATTACACCGTTTTTCAAAACATTTAGCCGAGCAAATCGGTTTTTCTTACATGAGAATCAATATCAATTACCAAGAAAAATTTCAAAATCGACATAATAATTCAGATTCTAACGATCGTTTGGCAATGTTGCAAAGCCTTGGTGTTCAGTCTGTTGAAGAATTAATTTCACTAACAATTCCTGATAAAATTCGCCTTAAAAATGGTTTAGATTTACCAAAAGCTATGTCAGAGGCTGAGTTTTTAAAAGAGTTTAAGGCCATATCTTCAAAAAACAAGGTTTTTAAAAGTTATATTGGCATGGGCTATCATGATACAATAGTCCCTTCTGTAATTTTGAGAAATATCATGGAAAATCCTTCTTGGTATACAGCCTACACACCTTATCAAGCTGAGATTGCGCAAGGTCGGTTGGAAATGCTGCTCAATTACCAAACTATGGTGATTGACTTGACAGGAATGGAAATAGCCAATGCTTCTCTTTTAGATGAGGGCACTGCCGCTGCAGAGGCCATGACCATGCTTTATGCCCAACGAAATTCCGATAAAAAAGAAGCCAATACCTACTTTGTGTCGGAGTTATGTCACCCACAAACTATTGATTTACTAATTACCCGGTCTGAGCCGTTAGGTATTATTTTGGAAATTGGTAATCATGAAACAGTAGATCTAACCAATCCCGACTTTTACGGAGCGATGCTGCAATACCCTGCCACTAATGGCGAGGTTTATGATTATACCCATTTTATTGCCTCTGCTCAAGAATTAGGTGTTTTGGTGGCCGTAACGTCTGATTTATTAAGTCTTACAATGCTCAAACCACCTGGTGAAATGGGTGCAGATGTTGTTGTTGGTTCAAGTCAAAGATTAGGCGTGCCATTGGGCTATGGCGGGCCTCATGCTGCCTTTTTTGCAACAAAAGATATTTATAAAAGGCATATTCCGGGCCGAATAATTGGCGTATCGCAGGATGCTCAAGGCAACCGAGCTTTACGTATGGCGCTGCAAACTCGTGAGCAACATATCCGCAGGGAAAAAGCTACATCCAATATTTGTACTGCTCAAGTTTTACTTTCGGTTATGGCCGCTGCTTATGGTGTTTACTATGGGCCTGAGGGTTTGAAAAATATAGCTGGCAAAATATATGGGCTTACGCAATTGACTAAAAAAGCTTTGCAAAGCATTGATTATGAAATAGTTAATGAGAATAATTTTGATACTTTAACTATAAAAATTTCTAATTCTGAAGAAATTAAAAAAGCGTCTGAAAATCAAGAAATAAATTTTCGACATTTCAAAAATGGAAATATTGGCATTTCAATCAATGAAAAAACGTCCGTTGAAGACGTTGAAACAATTGTAAATATTTTTGCAAAATCAATTGGAAAAACGGTTGATATTTCAAAAATAGCCAATCAAATTGCAAACGAAATTCCAGAAAATTTGCAAAGAAAATCAGAATTTATGCAACAAGAAGTGTTCAATAAGCACCATTCTGAGCATGAAATGTTGCGCTATTTAAAGCAATTGGAATCAAAGGATTTATCATTAGTACATTCTATGATATCGTTGGGCTCATGTACTATGAAGTTGAATGCTACCACTGAAATGATACCTGTAACTTGGGCTGAAATTGGAGGCTTGCATCCATTTGCGCCAAGTGCCCAAACAGCTGGCTATCAAGAAATTATAACTAATTTATCGGCTTGGCTTTCAGAAATTACAGGTTTTGATGCAGTGAGTTTACAGCCCAATTCAGGTGCACAAGGTGAATATTCAGGCTTGTTACTCATACGTGCGTACCATGCCTCACGTGGTGATTTACATAGAAATATTGCTTTAATTCCATCTTCGGCACATGGTACCAACCCTGCTTCTGCGGTGATGGCGGGCATGAAAGTGGTGGTAACCAAATGTGATGAAAATGGCAATATAGACCTCACTGATTTGCGAGAAAAAGCCATTGAACATGCAGCAGATTTGTCGTGCCTGATGGTTACTTACCCTTCCACTCACGGAGTTTTTGAGGAATCGATTATTGAAATATGTGATTTGATTCACCAAAATGGTGGCCAAGTTTATATGGATGGTGCCAATATGAACGCTCAAGTTGGGCTTACTTCCCCAGCCAATATCGGTGCGGATGTTTGTCATTTGAACCTTCATAAAACTTTCTGTATTCCTCATGGTGGAGGCGGCCCAGGAGTTGGTCCTATTGGTGTTGCGAAGCATTTATCTCCTTTTTTGCCAGGCCATGTGGTGATAGAAACAGGTGGTAGTCAGGCTATTACTGCGGTATCGGCGGCGCCGTTTGGTTCCGCTTCCATATTGCCAATTTCTTATGCTTATATCGCTATGATGGGGCCCGACGGATTGAAAGCAGCCACAGAAACTGCAATTTTAAATGCTAATTATATCAAAGTACGATTGGAAAATGATTATCCAATCCTTTATGCCAACGTAAATAACCGTTGCGCCCATGAAATGATTTTGGATTGCCGACCATTTAAAATGAACGCAGGTGTGGAGGCAGAAGACATTGCCAAGCGGTTGATGGATTATGGCTTTCATGCTCCAACTTTGTCTTTCCCAGTAGCTGGTACTTTGATGATTGAGCCAACAGAATCTGAATCAAAAGCTGAGCTCGACCGCTTTTGTGATGCCATGTTGGCTATCAGAGCCGAAATCAGAGAAATAGAAAATGGCCAAGCCGACAAAGCTAATAATGTGTTAAAACATGCTCCTCATACAGCATCAGTCTCAATATCAGATACTTGGGATAGACCCTATAGCCGGGAAAAAGCTGTGTTCCCACTCCCATACGTGCGTGCAAACAAATTTTGGCCAGCTGTATCTCGAATTGACTCAGCTTATGGTGATAGAAATTTGGTATGTGCCTGTGAGCCTGTGGAGGCTTATGCGTAGGTTCAAGCTTTTGTAGAATAAGATATTCGTCAAGTTTTGATTATATATCAAACAAAAAAATCAAATTAAGTACGTATATTTGTACTTAATTAATAATTAAAATATGCAAGTAATTAATTATTCTGAATTTAGGACTCAATTAAAAGCAAATCTTGATTATGTTTCAGCCGAAAATGATATCATTATAGTGAATAGGCAAAAAGACAAAAATGTTGTGCTTATTTCATTGAAAGAATATAATTCTATGCAAGAAACGCTTCATCTTTTGAGTTCTCCCAAAAACAGACAAAGATTAGATGAGGCAATTGAACGAGATAAAAAGGGAATTTTTGAAACTCACGATTTAATTGAGGATTAAATATGCATGTATCTTGGGATCAAAATACATGGGAAGATTATCTCTATTGGCAAAATACCGACAAAGCCATAATAAAAAGAATAAATATGCTGATTAAAGAATGCCTAAGAACACCATTTGATGGAATTGGTAAACCTGAGGCTTTAAAAGCAAATTATAGTGGTTTTTGGTCAAGACGAATTACTGATGAACACCGATTGATTTATAAGGTTTATGAAGATAGAATTCATATTGTACAATGTAGATATCATTATTAAATAGATAAAACTCAATTCTTTCCTACTTTTGCATTATAAATTCTAAAATAAATTTTACTTTTAATAAAAAGCATAAATTTTGGATAAACTTGAAAAGCTGAATAGTTTAAAAAAACAGCTTCACTCAATGATAAAATCGGCATATAATGACCCAAATGCCGATTCTCATGAAATTGACAAATATCTTGATATGGTTAATCAAATTAATATATTAATTGAAATTGCAAAAAAAGATAAATCAGATGAAAGCAGTTAAAGAAAATAACCTAAAAATCGACTTTGATTTTCAGTCATATTATAGAAAATTTGGTCAAATTGAAAACGAATTTGAAAAAATTAAAATTGAAGCTACCTACTTTAAATATTATGATAACTTAAGTAAGGCAGATCAAATTATTTTCAAAAATGAAGATAAAAAAATCAGACTTTCTGAAGCAGAATTTATTCAAAATGAAATCAATAAATTAAAAAGTTAATTTAGTTACACCCTTTACTTATACATTTTAAAATTTAAATTCAACTGTTTTACATTCAAAAAAATATGTACGAAATCCTTCTCACCTTACACTCTTACCTTCGCTGGGTTATTACAATTTTAGCCCTTTATGTTATAGTTAAAGCTATTTTAGGCCTAGTAAACAAATCAGAATTTACTAATGGCGACTCAAAATCGGGTCTTTTCTTTATGATTTCTTGTGATATTATGCTATTAGTAGGACTTATACTTTACTTTTGGGCAAGCCCAATAACAACAGCCGCTTTTGCTGATTTTAGTGCAGCAATGAAAGATAAAGAGCTTCGCTTTTGGGCTGTTGAACATATTACTGGCATGTTAATAGCTTGGGTGCTGGTGCATATTGGGCGTGCAAAGTCGAAAAAAGGAACTGATTTGGCCAAGCATAAATCGTCACTTATTTATTATGGATTGGCAATTGTGATTATTTTTGCAAGTATTCCTTGGGCAACTCGTCCTCTTTTTCATTAGAAAAAAATACCAATTTTAAAATCCTTAATTAATTATTTAAGAATTAGTTAAGGATTTTTTTTGATTAAAATGTAATTGAAATTTTAATAAGCTAACCAAACAGGTTTAAATTAAAATAATTATAACTAATTTAGTTAGTAGTAAGATCATTATTGGGATTTTTTAATTTTATAAAAAAACAAAACAATGACAACCAGTATTACAAAATCATTTGAAGTAGAACAAAATATTGAAACTGTTTGGAAAAATCTTTCCGACCCCAACGAAATAGTTACTTGCGTACCAGGGGCATCTTTAACTGAAAAAATTGACGAAAATAATTACAAAGGTCAAGTAGAGCTAAAATTTGGCCCAGTAAAAGCGGCCTATGATGGCAAAATCACCTTTTTGGAAAGAAATGCTACCACTAAAGTGATGAAACTTAAAGGCTTAGGGATGGATGTAAAAGGTAAAGGCTCTGCCGAAATGATTATGTCTGGCGACTTAAAAGACACTGAAGGAAAAACCAGGGTGGACGTAACCATGGATATTTCAATCACTGGCCAGCTGGCGCAATTTGGCTCAAGATTGATTAATGACGTTTCCAATAATGTTTTTGAACAATTTGTTACCAATTTCAAAGCCAAATTAGCCAACTTACCAATAGATACTTCTTTAAATACTGGCTCAATAGTTGCCACTGCCTCAAAAGGTATTTTGGCGATGATACTTGATTTCTTTAGGAAATTGTTTGGGGGGAAGTAGGTTGTCACTTACCTAGGCAAAATTTAGCCTTGGTTGTTCCTTTTGCTTTGGCAAAGGTTATAGTTCATCTCATTAACAGAATATTTCCCAACCAAAACAAACCTTTTATATTCTTGAATAACAACAAACTTTAATTTTACAAACTTTTCACTTATGCCAAAATCAAAAATTACAGATATCACTTTCAAAAGTAGTATTGGTGACCTGAATGTATTTTCAGTTAAGTTTGAAAATGAGGTATTTGGCGACGTTATCTACAAAGAAAATCCACCCACAGATATAGCAGTTGGGCAAGAAGTGGAATACACAGTAACTGAAAATCCCAACCCAAAATATGCCCCAAAAATTAAAATTGTAAAGAAAAAAGAATTTACAGCTTTTGGCTCAGCCAAAAACCAAACTATGGAAAACAAACGAATGGCCCTGCGCTGCGCCACCGATTTGGTAATTGCTGGCAAAAATCAGGACCTAAAAATATTACCTTTGGCCGAAACTTTATTTCATTTTTTGGAGAAATAAAAAAATAAGGATATGGAAAAACAGATAGCCATCGAAAATAATGAAGTCACAATTTGTGATATCTAAGATTTAAAAATGGGATTATGTCATTACAACAATAAATAGAATTTTAATGAATTTTAACAATCTAATTCCCCCATCGGGGGGTAGGCGGTTCGCCGCTGTGAGGCTATGAAATACCCCATTTACATGGACTATAACGCCACCACGCCTTTGGATAAAAGGGTGCTGGAAGCGATGTTGCCCTATTTGACAGATCATTTTGGCAACTCCGCCAGTAGCTCGCACGCCTATGGTTGGAAAGCGGCCGAGGCCATTGAAAAGGCTAGAAATCAAGTGGCTGATTTATTGGGAGCAACGGATAAGGAAATAATTTTCACTTCTGGAGCTACTGAATCTGTAAATTTGGCGATAAAAGGAGTTTTTGAGATGAGTCAATCGGTTGGTAATCATATCATTACAATAAAAACAGAACATAAAGCAGTTTTGGACACTTGTGCTCATTTAGAAATAAAAGGTGCTGAAATTACCTATTTGGAGGTGGATAGGAAAGGTAATTTTTCTCTAGAGGAATTAGAAAAAGCCATCCGCACCAACACGATTTTGATATCGATAATGGCAGCTAATAACGAAATAGGTAACATAATTCCGATTGCTGCCATTGCCGAAATCGCCAATAAATATAAAGTACTTTTTCATACTGATGCCACACAAGCAATTGGCAAAATACCGCTAAATGTTGTTGAGAGCGGCATTGATTTACTCAGTTTTTCTGGCCATAAAATATACGGGCCAAAGGGAGTCGGGGCATTATTTGTACGAAAAAATTTGAAGCTTATCGCCCAACAAGACGGTGGCGCACACGAGCGTGGGCTACGCTCAGGCACACTCAATGTACCTGGTATTGTGGGCTTGGGCGAGGCCTGCGAAATCGCCCAAAAGGAAATGTCAGAAGAGGCCATTCGACTGGCGGCTTTAAGAGATAAACTTGAAAAAGGGATTCTAGAAAATGTACCCAACACCCAAGTAAATGGTGATCAAAATAATCGTTTACCTAATACAACCAATATCAATTTTGGGCGAATTGATGGTGAACAACTTTTGATGAGTTTAAATGAAATTGCCGTTTCCAACGGCTCAGCATGCAACTCAGCCAGTACAAAGCCAAGTTATGTATTAAAAACCATGGGTTTGGATGATGATTTGGCATTCAGTTCTATTCGGTTTAGTTTGGGCAGAATGAGCCAAGAAAGTGATATTGATTTGGCGATAAGGCATGTGAAAGAAGTAGTGGAAAAATCGTAAATTATATTTGTTTTTTTCTTAAATTGTTGATTTACTGACTCGATTGGAATAATAAAAAACCAATGGAAGAGCCTAAAAAGCCAGTTCCTAGCGCCGATGGCAATGGAAAGCCTGCTTTCCACGCCTAATGAGTAGCGGTAGCTTTTAATATAAATGAACACTAGAGTTTGAAATTTACGAACTAATATTTGCGAGTACCATGCCAGTAATTAGTTAAGATATTTCGCTCCAAAAAAACAAAATAAAAAACAGCTAAACCGCTGATTATGAAAGAGATAAAATTAATTACGGAAGCTTACCAAAAGATTGATTTTGCCAAAACCAAAGTGGCCATGGCTACAGTTGTGCGTGTGGTGGGCTCGAGCTATAGGCGTACGGGAGCAAGAATGCTGGTGATGGAATCGGGCGAGTGGATTGGCGGTATCAGTGGTGGCTGCCTAGAGGGCGATGCGCTGAAAAAAGCCCGCCTGGCTATGACTCAAAACAAAGCCCGGCTGGTAACTTATGACACTACCGACGACGACCCTTACCAAATTGGGGTAAGTCTTGGCTGTAACGGTATTATCGATGTGCTCATTACACCACTCGACCCCGAAAACCCCAATAATGCGGTGCTACAAGTGCAAAGTTGCCTTAATCAGCGTGTGCCAAACCTGCTGGTTACTGTTACTGGCCTTACTGCCGAACAGCCTAATATTGCTTTGGGAGAGGTGTTTCGCTTTGATAATTCTGCCCATTTTGCCTCTATATTTCATTTAACTGAAATTTATGAGGCGGTACTTGCCGAAATATTTGTGGCTTTAAAAAATGTAGCTTCGGTGGCCAAAGAATATGTCCTAACTAATGGCACGAAACTGAATTTGTTTTTGGAGGTAATTCCGCCTGTGATTCAGCTTTATGTATTTGGCAGTAGTTACGACGTGTATCCGATGGTAAAAGTGGCCAAAGAGCTGGGCTGGAGAGTTGTTTGCATAACAAACCCCATAAAAATGCATGCTTCGCTCGCCGAAATGGCCGACGAAGTGCTGCCAAAAGACCGTATTCCGAAGATTGACGCTTTTACCGCCTGCATTTCGATGTGGCATGATTTTGAAAATGATTACCAAAATTTGCTAAATCTACTAAAAACTGATATCCCCTATATTGGTTTATTAGGGCCCAAAAAACGCACAATAAAAATGTACGACCGTATGACGGAGGAGGGCTTCAGCTTGACAAAAGCTGATGAAAACCGCATTCAAAGCCCTGTTGGCTTAGACATCGGTGCGGCAAGTCCCGAGGAAATTTCACTATCAATCTGTGCTGAAATATTGGCGGTTTTTGCCAAACGTGATGGGGGTAGGTTGAAGTTGAGGGATCGAGCCATCCATGAAGAATGAGTTTTTATATTAAATAATTACAAAATTCTCAACTAAAAACTTTTCAGTTTTTAGTTGAGTTTGTCGAAAAAATAGTTGAATTTATATATTGCTTAAAAATATTTCAAACTGAAAGTATAAATTTGTTAAGTATTTAATTTCACCCTTTTAAAAAAATCTACGATTATGTTAAAATTCACAATGTCAATACCAGTAATTCTATTTGCTTTTTTTCTGAATTTTTTCAATATGGAATCTGAGAAAATACATGACGGCAATAATATTACAATTTGTCATAATCAAGTTGATGACATGAAGCAATTTGCTTTTGACCCTACATTCCAAGCTTTACATTTTTCACCACAACCAATTGATTTTCAAGGTATTGGTAAGGCAGTTACCTTTTCTACCAACGATGGAACCGACGCCAAAGGCTATATGATTAAGGCAAAAAAGAAAAGCAATAAGTGGCTTTTTGTATACCAAGAATGGTGGGGTTTGAACGACAATATCAGGCAACAAGCAGATATATTTTATAAAGATTTAGGCGGAAAAGTGAATGTATTAGCGATAGATATGTACGATGGTCTGGTTACGGCAAATCCGCAGGAGGCTGGCAAATTGATGTCCAGCGTGAAAGAACCAAGGCTGGAATCTATCGTAAATGGCGCTTTTAATTTAGTTGGCAAAAAAGCAAAGGTCGCCAATGTGGGGTGGTGCTTTGGAGGTGGCTGGTCGCTGAAGTCGGCATTAATGGGCGGAAAGCAAACTGTTGGCTCAATCATATATTATGGCATGCCAGTTAGAGATGTTGAAAAACTAAAAACACTAAATTCAGACGTATTAGGCATTTTTGCAACTGAAAATTTTATCTCAAAAAAAATAATTGAAGAGTTTGCTGAAAGTATGAAAGCAGCAGGCAAGTCGTTGGAATATAAAATATTTGATGGGGTACACGGTTTTGCCAATCCGAGTAACCCTAAGCATGACCCTGTATTAAGTAAAGAAGCTTATGAAATGTCATTAAACTATTTAAAAAAGAAATTCTAGTCGTTTTTTCTGAATTGTTTAACCCGAATTTAAAATTATTACCAATTTCTAAACCTCCATACTACATCTATAATTATGTTAAAAAAACTCTTAATTGGCCTTTTGGTAGCCTTAGTTTTCATTCAATTTATCAAGCCAGAAAAAAACATTTCAGATGATAATACCTACCATATTTCCACAAAATATGCAGTGCCTGACGATGTTAATAAAATACTAAAAGTGGCTTGTAACGACTGTCATACCAACAAAACTGAATACCCTTGGTATACTAATATTCAACCAGTTGCTTGGTTTTTGGATCATCACGTGGTGGATGGGAAAAAGCATTATAACTTGTCAACTTTTACAAAAATGCCAATAGCGGTACAAAATCATAAGTTGGAAGAAACCATAGAGACGGTAGAGGAAAAAGAAATGCCATTACCATCATACACGAATTTTGGCTTGCATAAAGAGGCTAATTTGACTGATGAGCAACGCCAAACTTTAATTAGATGGGCAAAAGCTCAAATGGATACTTTGAAAGCCAATTATCCTGCCGATAGCTTAAAAATGAAGCCTCGCCCAGGAGGCTCTCCAAAAAGTTAAAATATGATTTTTTCCTAAAATTTATTTTTATGGCCTGATTTTTTCAAAAAACAATCGTGCCATAATTTTTTCATTAAATTTTCAAACCTATTCCAGCTAATGACAAGTTTTTCAAAAATTTTCATGATATTTATATAAACTCCAGACTAAATTGATTTTTTACTAAAATGAAAAACCTTAAAAAAAGAATTAAAAACGGCGAAACTGTACATGGTTGCTGGATAAATTTGGGTTCACCAATTGCAGCTGAACTCGTGGGCCATGCAGGCTTTGACTGGGTGCTTATTGACCTCGAGCATAGCACAATGTCTGAGGGCGACGTTCTTTCATTATTACAAGCCATGGCATTATCCCCAACAGCGCAGCTAGTGAGAGTACCGAATGCCGAACCTGCACAAATATCAAAAGTGATGGACGCTGGTGCTGAGGGAGTTATGTGCCCCAAAGTAAATAATGCTTTTGAGGCAAAAAAGGTGTTAAACGGCCTTCATTACCCCCCATTTGGTAATAGAGGAGTGGCCTCTATGGTAAAAGCCACGGCATTTGGTAAAGATTTTGATGACTATTATAACGAGTCGAAAGAGAATTTTTTGGGAATAATGCAAATAGAAACAGTTGAAGCATTAAACAATTTAGAGGAAATTGCTGCTTTGGATGGTGTCGATGTATTGTTTATTGGACCATCTGATTTAACAATGGAAATGGGTATTTTTGGTCAATTTGAAAACCCTTTATTTATTGATGCAATAAAAAAAATAGTGGCTGCAACCAATAAACACGGCAAGGCGACGGGAATATTGTTTTTTAACCCCGACGATTATAAAAAATACCATGATTTAGGTATAAAATTTATAGCCTGTGGAGGTGATATAAGTTTCCTTTTTGATGGGGCTAAAAATATGGCTAAAATATTGAAGGAGAACCATAGTAAAATCTAAAACTGAATTTTTTTTATAAAAAAATTAATGACCAAAGCTGAAATCCGTACTGAATA
>JANMZR010000160.1:0-6447 GCA_031383555.1 Cytophagaceae bacterium
CAATTACTTGGCCAGTTCCCAATTCAAACTCTAAAGGTTCAGCTCCTTCAGAGCTATCAAAAACAATTCCTTCGGCCAATTTGCCTGTGTAATGTACTTTTACTTTGTCTCCAGATTTTGCAACGGTATTCATAATATATAGAGTGTAATATTTTTAAATTAAAAAAAGAAATAAATTGTTTGATTCAAAATCTTGCAGCAGATTCCGAAATCGTAAATCGTATATCAATACGCTCTCGCAAACATTACCCTTCTTTTCGAAGTATTACCTGTGAAAATGCATTTGCCATCTTCTTCAATTGCATCATAAGGAATGCATCGGATTGTGGCTTTTGAGGCATCTTTAATTTTGTCTTCGGTTTCGGCGGTACCATCCCAATGAGCTAATACAAAGCCAGCAGGGCCATCTAATATTTGGTTAAACTCCTCCCAAGTATCAGCTTTAGTAGTGTTTTCTGCTCTGAATTTAAAGGCTTTTGCATAAATATTACTCTGGATTTCATCCAATAAATCTTTTATTTTCGGAGCGATTCCAGCAATTTCGTAAGACTTTTTTTCTTTGGTATCACGACGAGCCACCTCAACAGTGCCAGCGGCTAAATCCCTTGATCCAATTGCTAGGCGAATAGGAACACCTTTTAGCTCATATTCTGCAAATTTATAGCCTGGGCTTTGCTTGTCTGAATGGTCAAATTTTACAGAAATGCTAAGGCTTTTTAATTCTTTTACCAAAGGGTTTATTACTGCCTCAATTTCTTGTAACTGCTCTTCTCCTTTGTAAATAGGGACGATAACTACTTGAATAGGAGCTAGTTTTGGTGGAAGCACCAAGCCTTCATCATCGGAATGCGCCATAATAAGCGCACCCATCAAGCGAGTACTTACGCCCCATGAAGTACCCCAAACATATTCTAATCCACCTTCTTTTGTTTGGAATTTTACATCAAATGCTTTAGCGAAATTTTGACCTAAAAAATGCGAAGTACCTGCCTGCAAAGCTTTGCCATCTTGCATCAAAGCCTCAATACAATAGGTATCCTCAGCACCTGCAAAGCGTTCATTTGGACTTTTAATACCTTTAATTACCGGCATAGCCATCCATTCTTCAGCAAATGTGGCATATATATCCAGCATTTGTTTGGTTTCGAAAACGGCCTCTTCAGCAGTTGCATGTGCCGTGTGACCTTCCTGCCAGAGGAACTCTGCCGTGCGTAAAAATAATCTTGTACGCATTTCCCAACGGACTACATTTGCCCATTGGTTAATTAATAATGGTAAATCACGATAACTTTGCACCCAATTTTTATAAGCACTCCAAATCACTGTTTCAGACGTTGGCCTAATAATTAATTCCTCTTCCAATTTGGCATCAGGATCCACAATTACACCACCTCCATTAGGGTCGTTTTTAAGTCGATAATGAGTAACTACAGCGCATTCTTTTGCAAAACCTTCCACATGGCTGGCCTCTTTACTCAAATATGATTTTGGTATAAATAAGGGGAAATATGCGTTGGTATGGCCCGTTTCTTTAAACATATCGTCCAAGGCTCGTTGCATTTTTTCCCAAATACTGTAGCCATAAGGTTTTATAATCATACAACCTCGCACTGGCGAATTTTCCGCCAAATCTGCTTTTTTTACCAGTTCATTGTACCACTCTGAATAATTTTCTGCCCTACTTGTTAATCCTTTTGCCATTATTTTGTTTTAATAGTTAAAAAAGCAGATAAATATTTAAACTGCTTTGTCGGTAAATTAAAGTTTATTTTTTTATTTATTTTGCAACCATTTTAGACGTATAATTGTCTTATATACAAGAATTTAAATTGATTTTAAAGAAAGAAAATTTTTAACTTAAATTTTTTGAAAAATTTAACTATTTCAAGATTTTTCAGGTTTATTAAAATATGATTAAAACTATCTTAATTCTCTTGCAAAGATAAGTTTTTCTATTAAGTTTGTAACGGTTTAGATTAAAATCAATTCAGACAAAAGTTCAAAATCGAGAATATTAATTTAACAATAAACACAAATACTATGAAACGCTCAGTAATTTTCAAATCGCTTTCAATCGCAATGGTTGCTTTGGCATTTTGGGGCTGTTCTTCAAGACAAATTGTTCAAAAGTCGGGCAATGATGTTTACGACGATTTATATGCACAAGTAGGTGAAACTTCACCTATAATTGTTGTAAACAAGGTGGATAGATATAGTTCTTTAAATCAAAATCCAGAAAACTCGAATGACAACCGTGCTTATTCTGATGATAAAAATTCAAGTAATGAATACTATGCTGAGCAAGGTATAGATTCTCGTGATTATCAAAGAGGAACAACCGATCGGCCAGGCTTTGGTGATTACACTGATGGATATCGTGATGGTATAAATGATTCCCGTTTTAACTGGGGTAATTCTTGGAACAACGGTTTTGGTGGTTTCAATAGATTTGGTTGGAATAATTTCAATAATTGGAATAACCCTGGTTTATCGATTATAATTGGTGGAGGAAATAGATGGCGTAACAATTGGGGTATGAATAGTTGGGGTTGGAACGACCCGTTTTATGCTAATAATGGCTGGGGAAATAGTTGGAATAATTTTGGTTATGGAGGATTTAACGATCCTTGGGGTTTCAACAATTTTTATGGAAATGGATTTTATGGCGGCGGTGGAGGCTGGTTAAACCAACCACGATATATAATTAACAATAATTATTATGCAAATAATAACAACTCGAATATCGGTGCTGACCGTGCCACTAGAAATTATGGCCCAAGAAATAGTGGTAGAAACGGTGCTGCCTACAATGATAAGTTTGACAATACTGTTAAGCCTCGCCCTTCGGCAGATCCGAATATGCGTAAAGGAACAGTTTATTCAGACCCTACAAATGCAGCAAGTGGAGTTGGCTCCGGTGGAGGTTATTCGGCAAGACCTAGAGGTGGGTATGGTGGTGGAAATACTTCAGCCACTAATGGTAATACTCAGGTAAAAAGCAATACTCCAAATAATTCAAGAGGTTCTGATACTTATTCGGCCCGCCCAAGAGGGGGTTATATAAATCCTAATACGGGTTCTGGAACAAGTCAAACGGCAACGAATAGCAATAGTAATGCACGACCGTCTGCTGCACCTGCCAACGATAATAACGTTTATTATGCTCGTCCGTCAAGGTCAACTACTACACCAAATTATACACCATCAACAGGTGGTAGTAATAACTCTTCGGGTAATTATAGCAGAGGGGCTGACAACAGTTCTAGCTCATCACCAAGTAGAAGTAGCTGGAATAGTGGCTCATCATCCTCCGGTTCAAGCTCATCAAGTTGGGGCGGTAGCAGTGGTTCGTCATCAAGTGGTGGTGGCTCAAGAGGAAGTAGTGGTGGTGGTTCATCTTCTGGAGGAAGTGGCGGAGGCGGAGGTTCACGTGGCCCAAGATAATTGATTTAAAAATGATATTTTATTTTAAAAAACCTCGCCATTTCGGTGGGGTTTTTCGTTTCTAAAATCTCTTTAATTTGATTTTAATTTGCTCATTAAAATGCAATTAAATTTAGTAAAATCATTTTGTAAATTAATGGTTATTTTGTTATTTAGTATAGGAATTGACCTTTAATATATCCTTTTTTCAAAATGAATATGTTTAGGTTTGCCAAGAAAAAATTAAAAAATTAATAACATGAATAAGTTAAACATTTTCAAAACCTTAGCTTTTATATTAGCCGTTTTCACAGCCAATGCTCAAAACTATTCGGGAGATGCATTTCGCTTTTCGCAATTGAATAATCCTGCTGGTACGGCTCGTATGCGAGCAATTGGAGGCAACTACTCTGCAATTGGTGCCGATGTTTCAAATATTTCGGGCAACCCAGCTGGGCTTGGCCTTTACACTCGTTCGGAGTTTAGTGTTTCGGCCGGTTTGAATAAACTCGAAACATCAACAAATTATATCAATACTCAAACAACAGTATCAAAATCTAATTTTGCGTTAAATAACTTAGCTATCGTATTTGGAGGAAATTCAGGTAACGGAAAAACCATTTACAAAAATGGTTGGAACTCAGGAAATTTTGGTATTTCTTATAATAGAAACTCTAATTTATTTAATAATTTTGCTTTTGGAGGTTTAAATAAAAAAAGCTCATTAGCAGATAGTTATGTAGAGCAAGTTAATAGAAATGCCAATAATTCTGGCTCATTTTTGGATAGTAAAGAGCAGTTTAATGCTGATATTCGAGTGGCACAATCGCCAGAAGCTTTATACTATCAAATGTATTTGATTGACCCTTCGGCAAATGGAGGTACACCTTATAAACGATTTGACCATCCAAGCCCAACATCTGCACAACAGGATGGCAACTTTAACTCGGAGGGCAAAACTAGCCAATGGACTTTTGGATACGGTGCCAACTATAAAGATAAATTATATTTGGGCGTATCTGGGGGAATTGCTAGTTTGAATTATGATTTTGCAAACACTCAAACTGATCAATTTCTAGGGGGTAAATATATCAAAGAATTCACCACTAATCAATTGCTCACGGTACAAGGTAGAGGTGTAAATATTTCAGGCGGCTTAATATTTAGACCCAATAATTTGGTAAGAATAGGAGCAACTTTTCATTCACCAACTTGGTTTAGTATTTCGGAATCATACGATCAAAATATTTCAGCTATTGTTAACCCAAATAACCCAGCGGGAATTCCTTCAAATTTGCAATCAGCATCTGTTGCACCTTATGATTTTGATTATGAATTACGTAGCCCATTGCGTGCCTCTGTAGGTGCAGCTGTATTCATTGGTAAAAAAGGATTTATTACTGCTGATGCTGAATATGTTGGCTATAATAAAATGCGCTTATCGGCCACCACACTTTCACCAAAAGATAATTCGGCTTTTTCACATGACAATGATCGATACATTAATCAAGATTATAAAAACGTCGTAAATTTAAAAGTAGGTGCTGAATTGCGTGCTGGTAATGTCAATTTCCGTGGTGGAGTAGCCTATTTGGCTGATCCTAATAAAAAAACATCTCCACAATATGATGGTATTGACAGGGCTAATTTGGTTTATTCAGGTGGAATAGGCTATAAATCTAATAGTTTTTATTTGGATTTGACAGGCGCTTACTTGGCGTATAAGTCGGCATTTACACCTTATTCATTAAATAATCCTGCCGATTATGCATCTGCAAAAATTGATAATAAAAATACTAATTTAAGTATTTCATTTGGTACTTATTTTTGATAATTCAAAATATAATATGGATTTAAAAATAGCCTGCTTTAGCGGGCTATTTTTTTGAATTTTAGATGGCAAGGGGGCGCATGTACTTGGGAAGGGTGCATGCCCCCTTGTATCAAAGGCAAACATACTTAAAATATTACTTTCTAAAACCCAAAAAAAGCATCCCAAATGGTTTTTGGGATGCTTAATAGGAATAAAGGTAAATGATCTACCCTAAATATTATAAATTGGGAATACGCAATACCTGACCTGGATAAATTAAGTCCATATCAGAAAGCATTGGCTTATTAGCTTCAAAAATTATCTCATACTTCATCATATCTCCATACATTTCTTTGGAAATTTTTGAAAGAGAATCTCCTGCTTTTACAGTGTAGGTACGTGACTCAGGCTCAGGTACTGCAACAGTCATGTTATTGTCAACAACGGCAACGCCTTCAACATTACCAACTGAAAGCGCAATTTTCTCACTATCCTCTTGTGCATTTACTTCGCCACTAAGAAATACTGTATCTTCTTGAGTTTTAATGTTTAAACTTACAAATGGCAAACCTAAGGATTGTACATGATTAATAAGTGCTTGTGCTTTTAACGGTTCTTTTTCGGCTGCTGGAGCGGCCTCGGCCTTACCGAATAATTTTTGGCCTGCGCCTTTAAGAAATGAAAATAATCCCATAATGTATAATTGTTTAATTGTGTGTTAAAAAAATTGAGGCGTAAGATATAAATTTTTATACTATAGCACAAATTATTTTTATAAGTTTGGCTTTATAAAATTGTTATTTTTGTAAAAGGGTTTCATCAATTAAAAGTACCTAATTTGAATTTTACAACATTTTCTTTAGGTTGGTAAATTGTCGCTTCTCTTTCAGTTTCATTTAATAAAATTAGATAATCTTTATCTTGTTGGTAATCGATCGGTTTGAGCTGTTCAGCTTTATTATTATTCGTTGATATGCCTTCTGATAGTTGGCAAGCACAAATTTTTCCATCATTCAAAAAGTCCATCATTTGCAATAGTTGTTTAGTGTCTTCTATTGACTTTTCTTTTCCCGCTAATTCCATTATTTTAATTCGGCTTTCATAATAATTTCGAAAAGGCTCAAATTCGTAAGATAAAGTTGGCATTTCGGCGAGCATTTTGGCTGAATTTTCAAAAAGCTGAATGTGCCCAGTATCTACAAACCCTACAA
>JANMZR010000207.1:0-22794 GCA_031383555.1 Cytophagaceae bacterium
CACCACCGCCATCATTTACGTCAAAAAACCGAATTGGAGGGATATTTGACAGAAAAATCAATTTTATAAAATATGCTTAGAATTTATTTTTTACCTAAAAACATACTTTAAATGCACTAAACATAGATTCATAAAAAACAGCAAAATTATATTTGAAACTGAGATAAATTTTTAATAATTTCGCCAAAAGTTAAATCAAGCCAAATGAACAAAGAGTTGCAATATCATCTCTCTCGCCTTGCGTACCTGCGCAGCGCTTGTTCGTTCATTCCCACGCCACAATAATTCATTTTATTCGTAAAAACTATTGTTAAAAAATGGCAATAGATAATTCTTAATTATTTTTTATAGTAAAAAAAACAGTACTATTTTATGGAAAAAGTATTAGTAATTGGTATGGGCAAAGTGGGTACTTTAGTTGGTGTTTTACTTTCTAATAGCTTCAAAGTGATAGGTTTAGATAAAAATAAGCCCGCATACAATCTTAGTTTACCTTTTGAAATCATACAAGGCGATGTATCGGATTTATCAGTTTTAAAAGCAAATTTAAAAGGCTTCGATGCAGTTGTTTCGTGCATGCCTTATTATTTGAACAAATCAATTGCCCAAACTGCACATAATTTGGGTATCCATTATTTCGACCTCACAGAGGACGTACCTACCACCAATTTTATCAGAGAGTTGGCCAAAACTTCAAAAGGAGTAATGGCTCCACAATGTGGTTTGGCACCAGGTTTAATCGGTATTGTTGGGGCTAATTTGGCTTCAAAATTTACTAAATTGCGTGACATTGAATTGCGAGTTGGTGCGCTACCCAAATACCCGAATGGTCAGTTGGGTTATTCGTTTACATGGTCGCCAGCAGGTGTGATAAATGAGTATTTGAATGATTGTGAGGTGATTCACAATGGTGTTCGTAAATTAGTAACTGCCTTGGATGGCGTCGAGAAAATATATATACAAGGTGAAGAATTTGAGGCATTTAGCACTTCAGGCGGGCTTGGCACCATGTGTGAAACCTATGAAGGTAAGGTAGATACACTCAATTATAAAACCATGCGATACCCTGGCCATGCCAAATTGATGAAGTTTTTATTGTATGAACTGATTATGAAAGACCAAAAAGAGGTTTTGGAAAAAATATTGACCGATGCCAAACCCCCTGTGCAAGAGGATGTTGTGTATGTATATGGAGCTGTGGAAGGTTGGAAAGGTGATATAATTCAGCGGGAGGAATTTTATAGAGCTTATTCCCCAAAAACTATCAATGGCGAGCAGTGGAGGGCAATTTCATGGACTACAGCCGCCTCTTTAGCTGCTGTAATTGAAATGGTAGCTGATGGGAAATTACCAAAATCAGGCTTTCTGAAACAAGAGGATATTAATTTTGAGGCTTTTATGACCACAAGCAATGGAAGTTATTTTAGAGATTAAAACACATTTTACAAAAAGAGTGACAGGTTTAGAGAATTGTTTAACAATAAAGGTTTTAATTTAACAAAGAGGATTAGAGGTTAAGAGAATTGTTTCAAACTCTGAACTTGTAGTTTATTATTTAACAAAAAGGTTTAGAGGTTTTGAGAATTTTTTACTGATGGATGTTTTATAAATTCAACCTTTAGCCCTCTATTTAATTAGATTTAGAAAATCCTCTTTGTTTTCAACATAAAAATCAATTAATTATGGAAAAAAATACATTAAAAATAGTAATGGACGGCCTCATGCGCAGGTATAGCGAGCGTGTGCCTGATGTAAAAAAAATTACAAAAGCACTTGTTAATCAAGGGATTATAAAATCTGAAGATGAAATTGAAAATGATCATGTGGCCTTTCGGACCATGGGCGTTGAACATTTGGGAATTGCCTCTTTTGAAAAAATATTTCAGCATTATGGCTATGAAAAGCGAGATTATTTCTTTTTTGAAGGAAAGAAATTAAATGCCTTTTGGTTTGCGCCACCTGAAGATCATTTTCCAAGAATATTTGTGAGTGAATTGCGAGTTAATGATTTGTCTGAAACGGCACAAAAAATCATCAAAAAATATACCGATTCTGTTAAATCAGATCCGTCAGATGCATTGGATTTGAATGATGGCGAAGCGGTTGACCAATTTTTGCATTCGCCTTTATGGCAATTGCCTAGTTTGGAAGATTATAAAACCCTTTTGGCCGAAAGTGAATATGCGGCCTGGGTGATTTATAACCGTTATTACTTGAATCACTACACCATTTCGGTGCATAATTTGCCCGAAGGCCATAATACAATTAGTGAATTTGACGATTTTGTTGAAAGTATTGGCGTAAAATTAACTGATGCTGGCGGTAGAATAAAAATAAGCCCCGATGGTGGCCTTTTGCAAAGCTCAACAGTGGCTCAAATGGTAGAGGCCACTTTTTCTGGGGGCGAAACTTACTCTATAGCAGGTAGTTATGTGGAATTTGCCGAGAGAAAAATATTACCGAAATTTGTTCATTTACCCTCTTCCGAAATAAAAAGAGAGCATCGTCGTGATGGTTTTGAAACAGGAAATGCCGATAAAATATTTGAAAGTACGTTTATAAGTCAAACAGGGAAAAGTTAGTAATAAGATATAAGTGATGAGTGATGAGTTTTTTAAGAAAAGCTTTCATCTAAAAAATCATTGCTCCGTATGAAATTCGTAGGACAAAATGTAAATAAATTATGCAAAACATATTAAAAAATTTAGGAATAAATGTTGAAAATGCTGGAACGAGCACAGGCTTAAATAGCTGGAAATCAACAGATAAAATGATTTCATCCTATTCGCCAGTGGATGGAAAATTAATTGCTTCCGTGAATGTGACAACTGAAGAAGATTATGAAAAGGTAGTTACTTCAGCACAAGAGGCTTTTAAAATTTGGCGAAAGATGCCATCTCCCAAGCGAGGAGAAATAGTACGTCAATTAGGCGATGCTTTTCGTGAGCACAAGCATGATTTGGGCAGTTTGGTAAGCTACGAAATGGGCAAAAGCTTACAAGAAGGTTTGGGTGAAGTACAAGAGATTATTGATATTTGCGACTTTGCGGTGGGTTTGAGTCGCCAACTTTATGGCCTCACCATGCATTCAGAAAGGCCAGATCACCGTATGTACGAGCAATATCATCCGTTGGGAATTGTTGGGATTATCTCCGCTTTTAACTTTCCTGTAGCCGTATGGAGTTGGAACAGCATGTTGGCCTGGGTTTGTGGTAATGTTTGTGTATGGAAACCTTCTGAAAAAACGCCGATTACGGCTATTGCATGTCAAAATATTGTTCAAAAAGTATTTGCAAAAAATAATATTCCTGAAGGTGTATCCTGTTTAATTACTGGTAATTATGAAATTGGGGAAAGATTAAGTGGAGATACTAGAATCCCATTAATTTCGGCAACAGGTTCCACCCGAATGGGCAAAAAAGTCGCCTCAAAAGTGGCAGAAAGATTAGGTAGAACTTTACTGGAATTAGGTGGGAACAATGCTATTATTGTATCAGAGCATGCCAATTTGGATATCGCCATTCCTGGAATTGTATTTGGAGCAGTGGGTACTGCTGGCCAGCGATGCACCACCACTCGAAGACTAATTGTGCATGAAAGTCAGTATGATTTATTGAGAGAAAAATTAGTAAAAATATATAGTCAATTACGAATTGGCGATCCCCTGGATGCCAATAACCATGTTGGGCCATTGATTGATAAAGATGCAGTGGGCATATATTTGCAATCAATTCAAAAAGCCAAAGAACAAGGTGCTAACATTTTGGTTGAAGGTGCCGTATTGGAAGGAAACGGCTATGAATCAGGATGTTATGTAAAGCCATGTATTATTGAGGCCAAAAACGATATGCCAATAGTGCAGCACGAAACATTTGCCCCGATATTGTATATCATGAAATTCAAAACTATTGAAGAGGCTATAGATCTGCAAAATGCTGTACCTCAGGGACTTTCGTCATCAATTTTTACCAATAATTTACAAGAATCTGAGCAGTTTTTATCGGCTTGGGGCAGCGATTGCGGCATTGCCAATGTAAATATCGGTACAACAGGCGCCGAGATTGGTGGTGCTTTTGGAGGCGAAAAAGAAACTGGTGGAGGCCGTGAGTCAGGCTCTGATGCCTGGAAAGCTTATATGCGAAGGCAAACCAATACCATTAATTATGGAAAAACTTTGCCGCTTGCACAGGGGATTAAGTTTGAGGTGTAGGATTACTAAAGTAAGCGAGTTGGGTTTTGACAATCTCACAAAAAATTTGCAAAAAAACGCAGGCGGAGTTTAGAACCCCACCTGCGTTAAATAAATTTCCTACCTCATCACCTCAATCTTATACTTCCTCCCCTTCATTTTTTCAGCATTAATTTTCTTTAATAAATCATTGATTTTATGGGTTTTAACAGCTGCGAAGCTCATAAAATCCATTACTTCGATAAGCCCCAAATCTCCTTTTTCAAGCTCGCCTTTTTTGTAAAGAAAACCAACAATATCTACTTTGTTGAGCTTGTCTTTTTTACCTCCAGAAATATAAATTGTGCTCCATTCTGAGGCAAATGGAGGCATAGGATTAATTGAAAATTCTAATAACTCGGGCAGCCGACCCAAATAATCGGGTTGAGCTTCTTTTTCATAAAGTAATAAATAGGCGGTACCGTCGGCATTCATGCGGGCGGTGCGGCCGTTGCGATGGATAAATTCTTCTTTTTTTAATGGAAAATGATAATGCACCACATGTTTCACATCAGGAATATCCAAACCTCGAGCTGCCAAATCAGTTGCCACCAAAAATGTAGCGGTACCATTTCGGAATTTTATCAACGCTTTTTCCCGATCCAACTGCTCCATGCCGCCGTGAAAAAAGGCTATAGATTCAATACCTTTTCCTTTTAAAAGTTCAACTGTTCGTTCTGTGCTTTCTCTATGGTTACAGAAAATCAAAGCAGACTCTGAGCCAATAAAACAAAGCAACTCATAAAGCCTTTCTATTTTATCTTTATCTTCCGAAATAATGGTTCGGAGTTGGAGCTGGTCAGTAGTTTTTTCTTCTTCGAGATTGAAATTGAGCACTTTAGGGCTAATTTCTCCCATAAACCTTGGTAATTGGACCTTAGCTGTAGCCGATACCATTATTCGTTTTTGCAAGTTTGTAAGCTTGCCAACCACATAACTCATTTCTTCTTCAAAACCCATGGCAAGGCTTTTGTCAAATTCATCTAAAATAAGAATAGTTATATTTTCTAAAGAAATGGTTTTGCGCTCAATATGATCAGAAATTCGACCTGGTGTACCCACCAAAACGGCAGGCGGGTTTTTCATATTCTGGATTTCAATTTGCATATCATGCCCACCATAGCAGGCATTTATTTTGAAACCCGTGCTCATTTTTTTCCAAACGGATTCAATTTGTATGGCCAATTCACGAGTTGGGCTTATGATAAGGCATTGAATAGTAGCAATTTCCTTGTTTAATAATTCAAATATTGGTAAAAGGAAAGCAATCGTTTTACCTGAACCTGTTGGGGAAAGTATAAAAATATCCTTTTCATTAAGAATGGCCTTGTTAGCGGCCAACTGCATGGGATTTAGGGTTTTAACACCCAGTTTTTCAAGAGTTTTCACAATGATTTGGTTATTTTCCATTATGCAAAGGTAGGGAAATAGGAAATGTAAAACAGAGAAACCGAGAAATGTAAAAGTTAAAAAGCTTCGTATACCTTCTATCTCAACTCAAATTCCTCCCCCATCGCTGGTATTTCAATATCGCCCCAACCGACATCTTGCAATCGTTTTTTGAAAGCTGTTTGGGTATCAAGTTCACCATGTACCAAAAACATTTTCTTTACTTCAGCTTTATTTTGGCAATCTAAAAATTGGATTAATTCGTTATAGTCGGCATGGGCACTGAACGAATCCATAATATGAATTTGGCATTTTACCTCGTACTCTCTCCCAAATATTCTAACCTCTTTTTTACCCGCTTTTAGCTGACCACCAAGGCCTTCAGGGGAACAATAACCAACAAAAAGTATTGCACAATTTGGGTCTTCAATATTATGCGAAATATGGTGTTTTATACGACCAGCTTCGGCCATACCTGAAGCTGAAATAATTACCGCTGGGCCTTTTGAGTCGTTCAAGGCCATAGATTCTTCTTTTTCGGAAATATAATAAAGGTGGTCGAAGCCAAAAGCATCCCCATCGCCATCATGCAAATACCTCATTATTTCAGGGTTATAACATTCCTTATGCTTTCGCATTATACCTGTGGCTTTTACAGAGAGGGGGCTGTCGACATAGATGGGTATTTTGGGCAAAAGGCCTTCTTCCTCAAGCTGGTCAAGTGCGTAAACTATCTCTTGGGTACGACCTACACTAAAGGCAGGAATTAGTACTTTTCCACGATTTGCAACACAAACATTTTTAACAATTTCCAATAATTCTGCTTTCACATTTTCAGCAGCAGGGTGTAATCTATTGCCATAGGTTGACTCGCAAATAATGTAATCGGCCTGCGGGAAAGGCTCTGGCGACTTCAATATTCTATCGGTTGCACGGCCCACATCACCAGTGAAAGTGAGTCTAATTTTTTCGCCAGAATTTTCCTCAATTTCAAGGTTAACAGATGCCGAGCCTAATATATGGCCTGCATCCATAAATATACATGAAACTTCGTCGCAAACATCGAAGCGATCACGGTAGGTCATGGCTCGCATTTGGTCAAGTGTTTGAATTACATCGTCCTCCTCGTACAATATTTCTAAAGGAGTTTCTCCTCTTTTCTCCCGCCGTTCGTTGACTCTTTTGAGGTCGTTGGCTTGTATTTTTGCTGAGTCACCCAATAGTATTTCAGCCAAATCACGAGTAGCCGATGTACAAAAAATAGGCCCTTTAAACCCCTTTTTAACTAACCTTGGCAATAGACCCGTATGGTCGATATGTGCATGAGAAAGCACCAAATAATCAATTTCGGAAGGCTCAAAACCAAAATTTTGGTTCATTTCTTGCGTGCCAATTCCTTGAAAAAGTCCACAGTCAAGCAAAATTTTTGTTCCTTTATCTGTTGTGATTATATGCTTCGAGCCAGTTACCGTTTGTGCAGCACCGAAAAATTGGAGTTTCATTATTTTCCTTGTATGTTTCTATTGCAAGTTAAATAAAATGAAGGAAAGCCTTATGGTTTCTTTAGCTATTTCTTTTTGAATAAATTATTGCCGATTAAACTAAGTATATTTTATTGCTTTCAACTGCAAACATAAAAGTTTTTTAGCGTTCATTTAAGAAAAATAAATAATGATACCTAATGGGTTTAAAGTCATGTAAATTCCTAAAATTGAAGGCAAAAATACCCCCTCAAATTTTTTTTGAAAACCACTCAATAAAAAGTAATATTTTATAAAATCAATCTTCGTACTTTTAATAAATTTATCGCTTAAATATCTTAATTAATATATAAAATGAATTAGATATGTTATTTCAAAATAAATTAAATAGCTACTAAAAGAATTTCTAAAAATAATTTAGGCAGTATCACGCCTTTAGTGAAAACAGCACAGAGATTTCAATACAATTTAAAAGACAAATGGCGGCATATTTGGTGGTTGGTTTTTTGTAATAACTTAGGTGTATAACACCAATAAAAAATGAAAAAAATAGCTCTAAAATTTTGAATAAAGGACCTAATATATTGTATTTCAGAAGATTAAAATACTTAATGCTTTTTTTGAACTTTTCAAATTTTATCAATGCTCAAGCTGGGTCTATACCCAATTTTACCACTGAAATGATAAAACAGGGAAGCTTACCTTTGAAGTATAATGAGGCATGGCTTTACCATAAAGGTGATAATACTGAATGGGCAAAAACAAATATTGATGAGCGAAATTGGAAAACAATTGCTCCACAAAACCTTCGTGCCGATGCTATGCCAGATAGCCTTTGGCAAGGCTATGGCTGGTGGAGACTCTCTTTCACGGCTGATAGCAGTTTTTATAAACAAATAACCCGTTTGGTTTTTGATACTTGGGGCGCCGCTGAAGTGTATTTGGATGGGCAAAAAATACTTAGTTATGGTACTTTTTCAAAAAATGAACTTAATGAAAAAAACCATGTTTCCAATTATGCAGCCGATAAGTTTATAACCATAAAGCCTGCACAAAGGCATGTGCTTGCAGTGCGTTTTTCCAATTACCAAGCCAAAAGGAATGAAGTTTTATTTAGTAAATTTTCAAATAATTTAGGCTTCACAATTGCTTTTGCAACCGAATTAAGAGGCCTTTATTCTGACTTTCGTTTTGCCAATAGCTTTGCTTTACTATCTGTTATTGCCTCATTATTACTGTTGCTATTATTACTTCATTTACTACTTTTCTTCAAATTCAAAAGAGAAAAATCCAATCTAATTATTTGCTTAATCACTATTTTATTTTTAGTAGCAATTTTTTCAGCCCCTGCACTTTTATTTTTCCCATTCAACGGATTTTGGAATGCATTGGTGAGCCATTTAGTCAATTCAACTGCTTTTGCCGCTGGCATGGCACTTATACCTTATGCCCTTACGCTTTTGTTTCGTATTGAAAAATTTTATTGGGTAAAGCATATTTCATGGCTTTTGATAGTGCGTACTCTCAATTATTATTTTGTGTTTATACCGGTCGTTTTGTTCGATTCTATCATTATACTTGGTGTTATTTTTATTACGGCTTTTTTAATGGTAAAAGCTTTAAAATATAAAACGTCTGGAGTGCATTATGTTACTTTTGGGGCTATTGGTACATCAGTTTTTTTATTAATAAATAGGTTGCAAAGTGCTGAAATCCTTCATTTATCTACAAATTTTAACTACCTAGATATCACCTTGTTATACACTTGTTTTCCATTGGGTATATATATTTATAATACCAACCAATATGGTAGGCTTTTCAACTCAATGGAGCTAGAAGTGGCCGATCGTACACATGATTTGAATTTGTCTATTGAAAACCTGAAATCAACTCAAACTTTACTTGCCGCTAGAAACGCCGAAAACGAACTCCTCCTCAAAGAAATTCACCACCGTGTGAAAAATAACTTGGATGTGGTATCAAGCTTGTTAGCATTACAATCAGCTAAAATGGATGACCCTAATATGCAAGAAGCGATGCTGGCCAGTCAAAATCGAGTACAAAGTATGGGTATTTTACACCAAAAGCTCTATCAATCAGAGCATTTGGCATTTATTGAGATGAAAAATTATTTTCATAATCTTTGTGAAAACATTTTGGATTCTTATAATGAAACCAGCCGAATAAAAGTGAATATTGATATGAGTGAAGTAGAGTTGGATGTAGATACTGCTGTGCCTATTGGTCTGATTGTAAATGAATTAATCACTAATTCTCTTAAATATGCTTTTCCGAAAGGGGAAAAAGGAAATATAAAATTAAGTTTGAAAAGTAAAGACAAAGAAAACTTCACATTACAATTAAGTGATAATGGCGTGGGAAAATTATTAAACTCTCAGCAAAAAGGAACTGGATTTGGTACACAATTGGTACGTTTGCTCACCAAACAAATTGAAGGCACTTTAGTGGAAAAAAATGAAAATGGCACAATGATTTCAATACATTTTAAAAGACAAATAGCCGCCTAAAACATGAAATCAGCATAAATGAAGTGTATAATCAAACCGCAGATATTTAAATTGGCGATTCTATGAGACATTTAAAAAGCAATTATCTACTCATGAAATTTTTATTTTCATCATTTTTGATTATTTCAAATATGGCATTTAGCCAAAGAGAAGTTCAATATTCAATAATTGAAAAGGTGAAATTATGTGAAAAGTACCAAAATAAAGCTAAATGGTTTTTAAAAACCCCACAATTTAATTATGATTCTGCAAAAGTATATTTTGACAAAACAATTATACTATTAGAACCAATTAAAAACTACGAATTACTAGCCAAAGTATATTTTGATATTGCCAAAAACATGGATTTCGCTTATGGTTATTCTCGCAGTGAAACCGCTATTGAGAAAGCAAAATATTACCTTAATAAAGTAACTAAAATAGACAAAGAAATAAATCTGTTGAGATATAGGATTTTGATACAAGAAGCGAAAAACTTAAATACTTATGGTGGCTCAAAGTCAAAGCTTGATTTAATGGTCAAAGCTGCTTCATTAGTTCAAAATGACTCTCGAGCGGCCGTTCAAGCTCAATTAATACGTGATAAAGCAAAAATCTATTTGTTTTTCAACTCGATGAAAGTTGAATTTGCCTACCCTTATTTAAAGAAAAGCGAGCGCCAATTTGAAAATGCTAAAACTGATGAAGAAATTGAAGAGTTATACACCATTTACAATGACTTGAGTTGGTATTATAATGTATTGGCTAAGCATGATTCATCGCAATACTATTTTGACAAACAAAAAGCTCTTTTGCCTAAAATTAAAAATCCGATTTTGATTGAATATTATTATACCAATCGGGCTAATAATTATATGAGGCAAAAAAAATATGAATCGGCATTGCCTCTTTTACCCAGATGCTTAAGTATTGGGAAAAAATACAAGCTTGAGCATTCTCGGTACTATCTTTTTAACCTAAGGCTTTTAGGGATTATTGCCGATCGAAATAAAAACTATCAGGCTGCTATTAATTACTTTCAAGAGTCATTGAAGGGCTCTTTATTTATAAAAAATGTGGCCTATGAAAATGATTGCTATTTCTTTCTTATGGATATATATCCTAAAGTGGGCGATTATAAGAAAGCGTGGGAATACCAAAAAAAGTATGCGGTACTTTCTATAGCTGAGGCCGAACAAACAAATGAAAAATCACTCAGAGAAAGTGAATTACAGTTTAGTGTTTTACAAAAAGACCAAGAACTTTCAAAAAAGCAAACCGAGAGAAATTTATTTTTAGGAGGTTTAATAGCGGTTTTATTAGTAATTGGGCTTTTATACCGCAATTATATTATAAAACAAAAAAGCAACTCAAAGCTGGAGAGCTTAAATTTGGATTTGGAAATAAAAAATAAACTATTAGACAAGCGCAATGCCGAAAACGAACTCCTTCTCAAAGAAATCCACCATAGAGTAAAAAACAATCTTGAAGTGGTTTCTAGTTTGTTATCACTACAATCAGCCAAAATGGATGACCCTAATATGCAAGTAGCCATGCTAGCTAGCCAAAATAGGGTGCAGTCTATGGGTATTTTACATCAAAAGCTTTATCAATCAGAGCATTTGGCCTTTATTGAGATGAAAAATTACTTTGAAAATCTTTGTGAGAATATTTTGGATTCGTACAATGAAACCAATAGAATAAAGGTAAATATCGATATGAAAGAAATCGAACTTGATGTAGATACTGCTGTGCCTATTGGTTTAATTGTAAATGAATTAATGACGAATTCGCTCAAATATGCTTTTCCTAAAGGCGAAAAAGGAGAAATAGAATTAAGTTTGAAAAGTGTCGATAAGGTAAACTTTACCTTACAAATTAGTGATAATGGTGTAGGTAAGCATTTGAATTCTCAGGCCAAAGGTACTGGCTTCGGCACCCAATTGGTAACTTTACTAACTCGACAAATTGAGGGAACTTTATTAGAAGAAAATAATAACGGTACAATGATTTTAATTAATTTTAAAAGACAGAATGCAGCCTAGAAAAAGTTTGTGGTTTGTGGTTTTTAGAAAAACTGCTCAAAATTTTTAAACAGAAATAGTAACTGAGTTTCGGAGTAAAGTTAAATAATTGGATATCAGAGAATTATAAAATTTAAGACTAACTATCTTGTTGATAATGAAAGACTTATAATTATTATTATTTCTTCGAAACTTGTGGTGAAACAGAGGAATGAATAAGTGTAATTCTGCTACTGCCCTAATCAAAAGGCCTCCAGTTTTAACTGGCGGCTATTAATAATTTCATTTGGTTAAAACCAAATGCATTTGATTAGGTTATTAGATACAATTAACACATCCCCGAAACTTTAGATAATAATATTAAAATTACGAAAAAAAATAATAGCTTGTCGGTTATGGTATTTTACCACAAACCACAAGCAATAAACAACAAACTACCATGCAGCCCTTAAAAATATTAATAGTTGAAGACGAAATGCTCATTGCCGCTAATATAGCCATGCAATTAGAAGCTATTGGCTATGAGATAGTTGGCATTCTGCCAAGGGGTGAAGAGGCTATAAAAATTGCCAAATCAGACAAACCAGATTTGGTGTTAATGGATATAAATTTGAAAGGTGAAATGGATGGTATTGAAACAGCTGCCAAAATGCAGCTAGACCTACCAACACCAATTATATACCTTACAGCCAATTCTGATGAAGCACATTTCAATCGTGCCAAAGCAACAAACCCATATGCTTTTATTTCAAAACCTTTTAAAAAATTAGATTTACAACATGCCATAGAATTGGCTTCGGAGCGAATTTTAAAAGAAAATAGTGAGACAAAGCTTGTAAATAATAAGCTAGTGTTGGAAGACCGTATTTTTGTAAAACAAAATGATATCATGTGCAAAATATTGATTAGCGATATTCAATATTTAGAGGCCGATCGTAATTATTGCCAAGTTTATACCGGAGAAAAAAGCTATCTTTTAGTAAATACGCTTAAAAACATGGAGGAAAAATTGCCGGCTGATACTTTCCAAAGAATTCACCGTTCCTTTATAGTGAACATCAACCAGGTGGATGAATTTAACCACGGTAGCCTCACAATTGGCAGTAAAATACTTCCATTAAGTAAAGAAATGAGGGCTGAATTAATGGCTCGGTTAAAGTTAGTTTAGAATATTTGTCATTCTCGTCCTACTTCCTTCCGGTGGCTGGTCTCTTGAGCAGTTCTACTTTTCAATGCTAAATTTCACTTAAAATTGTCTCAACTAGAGACCAAGCCAAAAGACATTAAATTCCCTTCGGTAAATAAAACCCCACCTTCGGACATTTTTCACAGGGCTTCGTCCTAGATGCGTTTTTTGTTTAATGATTTTATTGTTGTTTTGAGTATTAATAATTTTTTAATTTCTAAAACAAAAAAATGAAATGAAAACAAACAAATTTTTCTCAGCACTGGCAATCATCATTGCCTTATTTTCTGTAACGTCACTGTGCCAAGCACAAACAGCACCCGCACCTTATGGCGAAGTAGCTTTTATAAATGTCAACCCGGGCATGAACGACAATTACTTAGCTGCCAACAAAATTTTAAAAAAACTGTACAACGGACTAAAAGCTTCAAAGGCTGTCAGCTCGTGGCAATTGTACAAAAGAGTGTACCCAGTACATGGCAATATGGATTTTGACTATGCTACTTTTACAGTATATGCAAGCGGCAAAGAAATGCAAGCTCGCAAAGACCAAACGGTGGCAGATGCTCCAATGAAAGAACTGACAGCCAAAGAAATAGGGGCGTCGATCGGGTCATTACCTACAATGAGAACCATAGTTGACCGTGACCTCTATTCGTTTAGGATGGGAGCTGGTGCGGCTGGCAGTACTAAAGTAGGCGATTATGTTGCTCTTACTCGTGTAAAAGCAACCGCAGGCAACATAGATGCTTACGAGAAAATGCTAGAAACCGTAAAACCTGCCTTAGAAGAAGCCATAAAGGCGGGCAAAATGAAAAGTTGGAACGTCTGGAAACGTACCTTTGCTACTAATATAGATGGTGCCAGCGACTTTACCATCGGTTTCTCATTTAGTAATATGGACGAGGCCTTGGCTTATTCCAGTGGTAAAGTAGATATTGGTACCTATTTTAAAAAGGCGTATCCGAAAGATGACTATGCAACCTTTCGCAGCAAGCAAGTTACCCTTCGGGAGGTGGTTTCTCAAGAATTGTGGGAGTTGGTGGAAGTAACAGACTAAGCAAACTAAATGCAGGCTTTGGACCAGGCTTCCCCCTAGGTGAGGCCTGCATTTAAACAAAATGTAAGCCGAAACCCGATTACTAACCAATTGCATTGCCAATTGATTTTTAGACAAAAGTATATATTTTTGGCTAAGGTTATGCCTCTGGCCTCTATTTTCTGGCTGCTGTTAATTTATTAAAATAATCCTTTAACCATGATCTAGGCAAACCGAACACGGCATTTCTCATGTGTGCCATAAATCTCGGATGCAGCTAAAAATAGTAGATAAAAAGATATATTAAATCACTGGTAGGCTTTTAAATTGCTGGTGTTTTTTTGAACGAATATATTCTAATTTCCACCTTCGGTAAATAAAACCCCACCTTCGGACAGTTTTCAAATGGTTTCGTCCTTGATTGATTTTTATATTCAATATTTTATGGTTGTTTTAAAATGAAAATAAAGTCAAAATCTTTAACCAACAGATTATCAATTACCATTCAGTAAGATTTTCAATATATTAACTAATCTTTTATATATATAACAAAAAATAAAATGTACATTTCCAAGAAAAATTTCAGTTTTCAAATAATAATTCTATTTTTTTTGAAATGTTTAATGATATTAAGCTGATAAGATGCTTATCTAGTCCGTTTATTTAACTTATGTCTGAAAAACTTCTCTTTTGTAAAAGTATGACGTGATGTAATTAGCAAACATAGTTTTACATTTAGAAAATTATTTTAATTATTTTTACTATAAAATCTTATTATCTTGTTTTATGATTTCTTTAGAATACAATAATCTTGATAAATTAAATTTATTTATAGAAAGTGAGTTAGATAATCCAAGATTTTCCATCGATTTCTTGTGCAAGAATTTGGGGATGAGTCGAACGCAACTTTACCGAATCATAAAAGAGCAAACAAAACTTTCGGTTTCCTTATATATACGAAAAGTCAGAATAGAAAAGGCCAAGCATCTGCTTTTAACCAGCAATCAACGTATTTCTGAAATTGCGGATAATGTGGGTATCAATAGCCCTCAAAATTTTAGCAAATATTTTACTGATGAATTCGGTATCAGTCCCACAGAGTTTCGAAAGCATCAACTCATAGTTCAAAAACAACTTGAGACAAAAACACTTGATAACGAAGCACCCATTGGAACTATAGCTGTTTTGCAACCTAAAAAAAAGCAAGCCTATTTATGGGCTAGTTTAGGTATTTTAATAGCGACAATAATTGGCCTTATTTTATGGCAGGATACTGCCAATTCACTGCCAAATAAAAATTCTAACTTTGGTTTAGTAAATGAAATTTCTGAAAACTCCATTGCTATATTACCCTTCAAAAATTTAGGAGAGTCACAAAACTCCTTTTTTTGTACAGGTGTAATGGAACAAATTCATAGCTCGTTGGCATCCATTAATGAATTAAAAATTATTTCCACCACTTCCTCCAACCAATACCTAAACACAAAAAAATCAATCACCCAAATTGCCAATGAATTAAACGTAAAGTATATTTTAGAAGGCTCTGTATTGCAATTTCAGAAAAAGGTAAAGATTTCTGTAAAACTTATTAATGCAAAAGATGATCGGGTAATTTGGACTAAAAATCAGGAAGGGAAAATCGATGATATTTTTTTATTAATTAATTCGGTAGCCAAAGAGGTAGTTGGCGAATTGAATCAAAAATTAAGTACTGATTTCAATAAAAAAACAGATAAAATTCCAACTAAAAGTATTGCAGCTTATAACGAATATTTGCAAGGTAAGCAATTGTTACAGACAAGAGAGAAAGAAAAATTAGAGGCAAGTGTTATTAAGTTTAATAATGCGATTGAATTTGACCCAAAATTTGCCGATGCTTATGCAAGTAAGGCAACGGTGTATTATTTGTTGGGCGATGATCAACTAATGGATGTACAATTGGGTTATAAAATGGCCGAAAGAAATGCCCTTACTTCAATTAGACTGGACGCCGAAAATGGGACAGCCTATGCAGTTCTTGGAAATGTATATAAAGCGCAAAATAAGTGGGAACAAGCCATTACTACATTTCAAATTGCACTCAAATATAGCCCCAACAACGCCCAAATAAACTATTGGTACAGCTTGACAATACGTTCATTGGGTAACACTAAGGAGGCTGTTGACTATAGTACCAAAGCGGTCACTTTAGACCCTCTTTCACATAATATTTATGGTGGACATATCATTAATTGTACCTACGCACAGAAATTTGACCTAGCTTTGAAAGCTATAAATGAGGGGGCATTGTTTTTCAATGATGCCTATTTGTTTCATAACGCAAAGGGTTTTTATTATATCGTAAGGGAAAATTATAACGAAGCTTTAAAAAGTTTTAGCCGAACTAATCAACTTCAGCCAAATTTGAGAGCTATTTTGACCATGATTAATTACTCAAGAGCCAAATTGGGAGAAACCAAAGTGGTGAATGAGTATCTCTTTAACCTACCCAAAACACCAGACAATTACAAATATTTTGCAATTGTTTATGCAGGGTTGGGTAATAAGGAGCTTTGTTTGAATTACCTTGAAATGGCGGCTGAAAATAGTGATTCCCCCAATTATTTAAAAGTATCTCCCTTATTTAATTTCATACATGGTGAAGCTCGATTTACTGCCATTCTCAAAAAACTGGGGCTATTAGAAACATTCACCAATATTCAATAGTCAAAGGATTCCGTGCCAGACGAATCTTTTGATTCCGTCTTTCTCATCAAATTATTGTTTATTCTCTTTCATCTTCCTATCCTACTTTTGTTAGGATGTGATTCTCCACCGAATTTTAACCAAAAGCCTTACTAATATTGGGCTGATTCCTATTAAGCCGAAAAAAATAAGTAATTGAAACAATAGACTAATTTATTGCAAAATATACTAAGTAATTGGTTTAATATACTAACTGCCATATTCATGCTACTATTACATTTGCAATAGCAACTCTCTGAATTTTAGAGAGTTAAATAATTATTTTTTTCAGTAAATTAAAAGAAAAAAATTATGGGAAAGCATTTAATTAACCTAACCTGTATTACAGCATACCTCCCCATTATCACTTTATTGCTCATAACTAGTGGGTGTGACTTTAATTCAAATAACAAAGAAGACAATTCTGGTTATACAATTGCTTCTCCGCAATATGCAGTTTTGGCCGAAAAGTCTTTGGATTTCTTAACAAGCTTTGATTTTGAAAGTTGGGGTACGCTTCTTTCTGATAGTGTTGAATATAATTTCCCTGATGGAGATATCAATACAAGGACGGTATTAAAAGGGAAAAAAACACTTTTGGCCTGGTGGAAAAACTATAAAAACGAATCAGGCTTGGAGTCTATGTCGTTAGAGAATGCCTATTACCTTCCAATAAATACAACGGTTGATATAAAAGATGGGCTGAAACCAGGCACTTATGTTTATTCTTATTTTTCAAATAAAATGGTGTACAAGGGAAACGGCCTGGCCGTTAGAATGAACTTCGTTTTTCATTTTGATCAAGCTAAAATGATTGATAACATCGCTACCTATTACGATAGAACATCCATCATAAAAGCGATGAACGGGAAGAATTATCTGGATTTGAGTGAAAAAAAGGAATAGAGTTTTATGGCTTCCACTTTATTGAACAAGCGCTTATTACAGAATTATATTATTAAAAAAGCTTTCTATTTAATCATTGCCAATAATACCTCATTTAAACAATTTTAACCTTTAATTATTACTAAAATGAAAAAAACACTTATTGCGATTGCAGTATTATTTAGCATGAATTTAATGGCACAAACGGCTTCAGAGCCTGTAATGCCAGTTTATCTTTTACGGGAGTTTATGAAAGTAGAGCCTGGCAAAGATGCCGATTACTTAAAAACAGAGCGCCTTTGGCAAAAAGTACATCAGCGAAGAGTTGCTGAAGGCCAAATTGAAGGTTGGGCATTGTATAGGTCAGTTTTACCTAGTGGCACCAACGCACAATACGATTATATGACTGTAACCACTACCAAGGATGGCAATCAAATGGAGCAGTCCAATTCCATGGATTGGGATTATATCACAAAAGGGATGACCACAGAGGAGCTTGCTTTGGCAAATGACACAGAAAAAACTCGAAAAATAGTAGCCAGGGCTTTATATATGTTGACTGAAAGGACACAAAATGGGGGTAAATATATAGAATTGACAACACTTAGAGCCAATGCTGGGCAAGGTGGAAAATTGGCCGAATTTGAAAAAATGATGAAGCCTGTTTTTGAAGAAATTGCCAAGTCGGGTACAATTGCTGGCTGGCGTTTTGGAGAAATATTATACCCAATTACCCCACAATCTGGCACTAGCTACCGAGTGATTACCACCAATACAATGGAGGATATGCTCACTTGGAACGATAAATCATTACAAAAATCTTTTAAAAAGGTATACCCAGCCAAAGATTATAATGCTACCATGAAGGCCATCCGTGATATTATCACTATTCAAACAGTGCAATTATTGGAGCGTGTTTATCAAACTGAAAGACGCTAAAAAATAGTAACCTCTAAACCTCGGCCTGCCATTGGGGCAGGCCGAAACAAAAAATAATAGTCAAAAAAATTATATTAACCCTTTAATCTCTACAAAAATGAAAAACAGTATCTCAATTATCGCCCTCCTTATTTGCACAATTTTATTTGCAAAATTTAACGTAAATGCACAAGCACAAGAGCCACCCCTAGCCGTTGTGGATTTTATGAAATCAACGCCTGGCATGGATGCCGACTATGTAGCTGGTGAAGCCGTTTGGAAAAAAGCCCACCTTAACCGAATCGCTGCTGGCGAGCAAATCAGCTGGCAATTGTATAGACGCATACTACCTTCAGGTGCCGATGTACCCTATGACTATATGACAGTTACCTTATTGGCCAATCCAAAAGCCTATGAAAACCTTTCATGGGATTGGGACAAACTCACTAAAGGTATGAGCACACAAGAAATTTTCACAGCAACGAATGTGGGTAAAACCCGCTCATTAGTGGCAAGATCAATGTTTCGCCATGTATTAGGTGCTGGTACAAAAACTGGTAAATATCTGCAAATCAGACAAGTAGCTATTAATGGCAATAGCCGAGATGAGTATGTGAAATTGCTCACCGACCTTAATCCAACTATAGAATTAGCCATAAAAAACGGTAAAACTTTACGTAGAAACATTTGGGAAAACATGATGGCTAATGGGCCTTCATTTGCTGCAGTTTATGACTATGCCAGTTTGACTGATGCCATGAAAAACTCATCTGGCTTGCCTACTTTAACAGAAGAATATGAAAAACTAAATCCAGGCAAAAAATGGAAAGATATGTCTGACAAAATAGGCGCACTTTATACCATTACCAACCATGAGCTTTGGCAATTGGTAGATAGCACACAATAATAAGGCAGATTACAGCATAGGGAACGGACATTTCGTTCCCTATTTTTTTTATTTTTTTTTAATTAAGTGGAGTATTCAAAAAAAACAATTTAAATCTAAAACAATTTTAAACAACAAAAACAATGAAAAAAACAATTTTAACCTTCGCCCTTCTCACAATGCTATTCACAGCTTGTGAAGAAAAAAAAGCCGCTGACACCACCACAGAAACTGCAACGGTAGCAGAAGGAAAACCCGATATGGCTGCAATAAAAGCTGAAATCCAAACCTTGGAGAACGCCTGGGGCGCCGCCGATAATGCCCGTGATGCTGCGACTCTTGCAGCTTTTTATGCCGATGATGCCATAAGTATGTCTAATAATAAACCTATGGTAGTTGGTAAAGAGGCCATACAGAAAGATATTGAAGCCTCATTGGCAAAAAAGCCAAAGGGGTTCACTCTTGCATTTGAAATTATGAATGTATATGGCGATGAAAATCAAGTGACTGAGGTAGGTAAATCCATAGGAAAAGATGCCTCAGGAAAAGTAGTTTATACTGGTAAATATATGGCCGTTTGGGAAAAACGTGACGGAAAATATGTGTGTTTAACTGATATTAGTAACGATGACGTAAAAGAGAAGTAATAGTTTTATTGGCTATAGAATTAGCCAAACCATAAACTCCAAACAACAAACAAACAATTAACCCAATTTTAACAAAAAACAAAATGAAAAACACAACAAAATTTCTAATGAAAAAAGCAATGATTATTTGCTTTTTAGCTCCTTTTCTGGCTTTTGGTCAATCCAAAAACCTGATGAACGTATCTAAAATGTTTCCAAAAATGGATAAAATGGCCGAATTTGAAAAGGCCCTAGCCTCACATTCCCAAAAATACCATACTGGCGATAATAAATGGCGAGTGTACCAAATAATGTCGGGCCCTGATGCGGGCGGATACATGGTGGCCGAAGGGCCATCGGATTTTGCTGGGATGGATAGCCGGGGAGATTTGGGAGCAGACCATACCGCAGATTTTGCCAAGAACTTGGCCATTCACATGACGGATAGATATTCCAGTGACTATTTAATGTTCAATGATTCATTAAGCACTGTAGCCGTAGGAAATTTTTCAGATAAAATAACAATCACACATTGGTATCCTAAATTTGGTCAAAATACTAAAATTTATGATGGTATTTTGGCTTTGAAAAAAGGCTGGAAAGTAGGCGGTCTCACAGTTGCTGTTTACCGAACTGTTAACTCAGGCAGTCCACGATTTTCGATGGTTTACAGACTTAAAAATGGATTTAAAGACCTAGCCACTGGAGGTGCATCTGCCAATAAAAGGCGCTATGAAACGGCCAATGGGGAAGACTCTTATGATAATTATGTTGGTTTATTACAAGAACATACCGCCAATTATTGGTCAGAAATGATGACTTTACGACCCGATTTGAGTTCGAAATAATTCTATTTACAAATCCTATAAGGTTTTAGCCGGTGACGCCTAGTCCTTATAGGATTAAAGAAAAACTATACTAGCAATGAAACTCTTTTGATTTATGGTGCCTCGAGATGGCATTGAAATTTCCTTCGGTAAATAAAACGATACCTTCGGACATTTTTCATAGGGCTTCGTCCTAGATGGTTTTTTTTTAAAACATTTCAGCGTAATTTTTAAATTAATTTTTTTAAACCAAAACCCAACTGGGAAGCCGAAAACAGATCAGAGTAGGCATAAATACTAAATTTAATTAAAATGAAAAAATTAAGAATAGCTGTATTATTGATGATTCCTATCATTGGCTTTGCCCAAAAAAAGGAAAATGGTAAAATATATATTGAGCATCCGGCTCTAAATGTAGTGGATGCCTTTACCAAAGCCATGGTGGCAGGAGACACCACTGCCATGAGTAAATTAATGGCGGCCGATTTCAGAGCAAATAATCCGGTGGCTGCAAGACCTCATGATAAAGGTGCCGACAAAGCAACTTTCCTCAGAAATGCGAAGGGCAATTATGATAATTTTGATTATTATTCCATAAAACCTGTAAAAGGTTCCTACCCCGATGCATTTGAATACGCCAAAGACCCCAGCGACGAAAATGCCATAACTGTGGATACCTGGGATATAGTGAAAGGTGTTCATAAAAAAACGGGAGTAAAGTTAGACAATTACTTACACCGTTCATTTACCCTTACAAAAGGCAACAAAATTAAAAGCCTATTCAATTATATGAACCCTGAAGTACGTAATAATATCATTGCGGCAAATTCAGAGAGAAAAAACGGCATAGTTTACAGCGAACACCAAAATATTAACAACCTCAGATTGCTCGTAGGTGCAGCCGAAAACGGGGATTTTGAAAAAGCTTATAGCTTTTTTGACCCAAAAGCAATATTCTTTAATAGCAATTCAATGGAAGAAAAACCCCAAACCTTGGAAGAATTAAAGGCGAGTCACAAAGCCTTTTTTGAAAATTTTGAAATAGGTAGCATTGAGCAGACGGGTTATCCAGATTATGTGCATTATGAAATGGGAAATATGGGCGTAATGTACTCTTGGTGGAATTTCTATTTTATCAGAAAATCAGATAAAAAAGAAATAAAAGTTCCTATGCATTATGCACACAATGTGGGTGCTGATGGCAAAATAACCAGTGAAAGATCCTATTATAACGGCAATTTGCTCAAATAATAGTAGGCCTAGTCTTTTTTCAACCTTGTTCTGTGGCACATAAAACAGATTCATATTTGTCTTGTGTGCCACAAGCCAGGGGGAGGAATAAGCAGCCTGCAATAGAACAAAGTATAGTATTTTTTAAATTTTTAAACAAAACAATTAAACCCCAAAACAAACATGAAAAAAACCCTTTTAACTTTCGCTTTTGGCGCTCTTTTATTCAGTGCTTGTCAAGAAAAAAAAGCGGCTGAAACAGCTGCTACTGATTCCACCGCAACAGCAATGCCCGCCAAAACTGATATGACTGTTATAAAAGTAGAAATACAAACTTTGGAAAATGCCTGGGCAGCTGCCGACAACGCCCGTGATGCTACTGCCCTTGCGGCTTTTTTTGCGGATGATGCCGTAAGTATGCCTGGTAATAAACCGATGATAATAGGCAAGGAAGCCATTGAAAAAGAGATTGAAGCCTCTATGGCAAAAAAACCAAAGGGAAGCACCATTGCTTTTGAAATTATGGATGTTTATGGCGATGAAAATCAGGTGACCGAAGTCGGCAAAACCATCGTTAAAGACGCAGGAGGAAAAGTAACTTATACAGGCAAGTACATGGTTATTTGGGAAAAACGTGACGGTAAATACCTTTGCGTAAGGGATATTGGTAATGATGATGTAAAAGAAAAGTAATCATTACTGAATGACTTTATCCGAAGGAGTCTCACGAAGGGGGACTCTGCGTGATTTGGCGATTTTCTTTCCGATGGTCGCCGAGTCCTCTACGAGAGACTCCTATGTTTGTAAAGATAAATTTTTCAAATCAAAATTAGGTAAATTTAGT
>JANMZR010000211.1:0-6178 GCA_031383555.1 Cytophagaceae bacterium
ACCCCGCCGACTGCGTCAGGCACCCCTCCAAGGAGGGGATTTGGCCAATCCTTCCCTTGGGAAGGTGGCATTCTGGCAAAGCCGAATGACGGAAGGGGTCTTTTTGCAGGCGTTTTTATCATATATTCACTTAAACAAAGCCATTTTATATAAAAAAATTTTCAGAAATATTGGAAAAGGCTAATCGAAAATAGTGTTACAATTTCACTATTTTACATCAAAAGTACCTTGGCCAATTTTATAGCCTTCACAATAGAGTTCAACACCATATTTACCTTGCCTATATGACTGGCCACGTGCATAAAGTATTTCCACTAATTGATTTGAATTGGTGTATCGTTCTCTTTTTTTTACACTAAAGATAATTTCTTGACCATTAAATAAAAAGGTTCCAGAGCCAGTTGCCGTATCTGAAATAATGGAGCCATTTGGGTCTAACAATCGTACAAAAATCTCTTTTTCTTCTTGCTTCGAAAGTGGATTGTCCACTAAATGAAACGAAATTCTAATTTTATCAACCTTTCTCGCATTATAGCTTCCGCCGTCAAGCTCCTTGCCTTTCGACGATATGGCATACACATTAATAGTTTGTGCTCGTAAAGCCGAGGCCAAAGTAACTTTATCAGCCAGTTCTTTATTTTTAGCCGCTACTGAATTTATTGAATCGGCCATTCGAAGCTTTTCAGATTTCAAACCCGAATTTTCAGTGTTTAAGGATTTGTTTTGGGAAACCAATATTCCATTTAACTCCCTCAGTTTCACAATATCTAAATCTTTTTGGGCTAATAGTACTTCGTAGTTTTTTATTTTTTTGTCAAAATCACTACTAATTATATTTTTTTGATTTATTATTTGTCTTTTATCAGCTTCCAAATCACTTTTTATTTTTTTAAGTGAGCTAACATCCCCCCCCAAATTTTTAACTTCATTTATTTTTAAAGTAAGCTCACTACTCATTGAATCTAGCTTAGTAGTTGCTATTAATTGAGCTTTTATTTGCTCTTCAATTTTTATTACTTTAAGGTTATTCAATTTTTTTTCTTGCAAATACAAATAACCTAATCCTCCCGAAAGTAAGGTTAAAATAGTAATTGCTGCCCAAAAATATTTTGAATTATTACTGTAATTTGGTGAATTCTCCATTTTAATATTTGTTAGATATTTATTTTGTGGGTTGGAATTGCAATTTCGAAAAAAAATACAATAATTTAATATTTATAAGGTCAATATTTCTTAAATCACGCAATTATCAGCTTATTTGAATATTAGTTAATCCAATTTCAAAAAATCAATTGCTTTTTCAAAAAATAATTCTTAAAAAAGTAGGCGGAAATTGTATTTAAAAATACCATTTTTACATAATAAAACAGAAATATGAATAATTCAATCGCTCAAAATTTAGAAAAAATAAATAAAAAATTAGTTGGCTCCATTGCAAAATTGGTTGCAGTTACTAAAACTCAACCTATTGCTGTGTTAGAAGATGCTTATAAAATAGGCCTTAAAAGGTTTGGTGAAAATAAGGTTCAAGAAATGGTAGAAAAATATGAGGCACTACCAAAAGACATCGAATGGCATATGATAGGTCATTTACAAACAAATAAAGTGAAGTATATTACACATTTTGTATACCTTATTCATTCGGTTGATTCACTAAAATTGTTGGTTGAAATAAATAAACAAGCTGCAAAAAGCCAACGAATTGTAAATTGTTTGCTTCAGGTATTTATTGCCACCGAGGAAACAAAATTTGGAATGGATAATGCCGAATTAATTGAATTATTAGAATCGGACTCATTGAAAGCCTTGGAAAATATAAAAATAATTGGCCTAATGGGCATGGCTTCCAATACATTAGACACAGATAAAATATCAGGAGAATTTGAAAACTTGAAACTATTTTATTTTGATTTGAAAGCAAAATATAAAACAAGTAATGTTGAATTTACAGAACTTTCAATGGGCATGAGTGGTGATTTTGAGTTGGCAACAGCCCATTCTAGTACATTGGTAAGAGTGGGTTCTGCACTTTTTGGCCTTAGAAATTAATGATGAACTATTAAAATTGAATTAATTTTCAAAAGTATTGGCACTAAAAATATGTTTAATTCGTAATTAGCTTTAGCGATTGTCTAAAATTTGTACATTATTCTATAAATCAATAATCAATTTAAATAAAAATTCTAATGAAAGTATTAACATTTTTAGGCCTTTTAATTTTTACAGCGCAATTAAAAACTTTGCATGCACAAAAGGTTATGATTTCAAAATCTTCAGAAATTAGCTTTTTTTCAAAAACTCCATTACGTGATATTGAGGCAGAAAACAAGGCCGCATCGTCATTAATAAACCTTGATACTAAAGACATAGCCATTAAAATACCCGTTAAGAGTTTTGTTTTCCCCAATAAATTAATGCAAGAGCATTTCAATGAAAATTATTTGGAAACTGAAAAATTTCCTTTTTCAACATTTCGAGGCAAAATAAATGAAAGTTTAGACTTAGAACAAGAGGGTAAATTTAACGTTTCTGCAACTGGAAAAATTACACTTCATGGAGTGGACCGAAACCAAACTTTTAAAGGAACTGCCACAATAAAGGAAAAGAAAATTACTTTAGACTGTGTTTTTGAGGTTTCTTTGGCCGACTATAAAATTGATATTCCTAAAATTGTATTTGAGGAAATCGCTGAAAAAGTTAAAGTTACCTTTAAAATAAATTACGAGGGGAAAAAGTAATTTAGGTAAATAAATTCCTTATCAATTAATAGAGTTTAATACATCGATTGCATACTATTTTCTATTCCAATATATTTTTGTTAAACAGTTACAATTTTTGAATATAAAGGACTAAATACTAGTAGAGTAATCAAATGATTTTCACACTAAATTTATCATTTTTATTATCAGGAAAGGATAACTTATTAGGCAAATTATCATTCCCCAGCGGTACAGTTTTGAAGGCAAATTACCAACCCCTTCATCTTCTAAAACAACTTCCCTCTTCGATTTGTAGAAATGATACCATATTTTCACTTTCTCCCCAACTTTGTATCCACTGGGGCTTATATATTCATTTGAAACATGTCTATAAGAGCCCGAAGAATAAGTAAAATCAACTACAAGGGTTTCTTGTTGGCTCGTTGATGACGTTGAGTTATGGCGTATTTCTATAATTGTGCCTATGGTTTCTACCCCGTTTTTTTTAACCCGCTCAGGAAGATGTTTTCTACTATGAGCTAGTATGAGTAAATAAGTTCCCAACATTGCGAAACCAGGTATTATTTGAGTAATTGTTTCGAAAATATTCATTGTTTTTGTTTTAATAAAAACCTAGATGAAAAATCAGGATCTTAATTGACTTTTTAGTGATTAAATTAAATCCAAGAATACCTTCAATAGATTCTTTTTAATACCTGTCTGAATAATTTTTCAATTCCACGTAGGATTCATAATGATAATCATCAAAAAAAAGAGAAAATATAATAATGCTGGAATTACCAATATGCTAAGTAGCCATTTGGCAGCTGTTAATTTATTTCCTATTTTCAAGATATAACTACCTACTAATAAAGCAATTGGCAATAGGACTAGTACAGCCCACATACCAGCATTAGTACTGGAAATGGAACCATCGCCTAGCCCAATTACAAAAAAATATAGAATTACGGCTGTGGCAATGGCATCAATTACCCAAAGAATCCAGAATAGAATCATAGTTTAATATACATTTAAAAATAGAATTATGTTTAGTGTAGCTTGAAAAATTTTTAGATATATACAAAATCGATGTAAAAATGTTTGAATTTACTTTCCTACTGGATTTCTACTCCTTAATAAACTTTTTCACTTCATTACCTGCTTTCAGAAAATAAAACCCCTTTGGTAATGCTGAAACATCAATATTTGCATTTAAACCATTGTTTTTTAATACATTATAAGTATTTGATTGGCCTAAAGCATTCGAAATAACAACAACATTACCTTCCATATTTTCAATGTTTAAAATAGTTGAAACTGGGTTTGGATAAATTTGCAATTTACCAATTTTGGTTTTTTCATTTTCCAAGAAAATTATCTTAGAATATTCGTATTTGCCATCAAGGTCTAACATTTTTAGGCGGTAATAACTTAGTTGTTGGATGTTAGTTGTTAGATGTTTGGAGTCTAAATATTCATAACCAACTTTTTCAGATGGGCCACCAGTTGCTTTTACTTCCCCTATTTTGTTAAAAGTTTTCCCATTTTCACTTCTTTCAATATCGAAATGGGAGGCGTTTACTTCATGGCTAGTTTGCCAAATAAGTTTATTGTTTCCATTTTCTTTTTTACCAGAAAAACTTAATAATCGAATAGGCAGTGGAGCTGACTGTACAAATCCGAGAGCAAATGGGCTCCAATCGCTTACCTGATTACTTTTTACGGAGCCTACCGCTAAAGTACCTGTTGCGGTGGCAGATTGGCCTTCGTTCAGCCATTCAGCACCCACTCTATGTGCTACTCTGCGTTGGGTAACAACATTTGGTAATGCATCCCTATATCCATCCCAATATAAAGTGATTTGAGCGGTTGTATTGCCTTCATTGAAAGGTTGCAGATCCCAATATTCATTGTCATTTATACCTGCCAAAGCTATGGCCTCTGTGCCAGTAGTACCAAAACTGCCTTTAGAAAGCACTCCTGTAGCATATTTAGCCAAAAACCCACTGGTATTCTGATTAAACTCTGCTTTAATGGGCTGATATTTAGTATTATCACCCACGGGATAAGTGAATGTGGCCAAACCTTCCTTTGCCACCGGCCCAACTACATGGCTGGCATCTGTTGGAATAGTTGGTAGGGTAGCGTTTTGTCCAAAACTAATTACTGAGGCATCAGTATTAGTCACCAAACCATTGGTAAAACTAGCTTGATTGTATATTTTCATGCCATTATTTAATATAAAGCCTGCTCCATTATTAAATTTAATATCATATACTTGCAAGGGATAAATGCCTGAGAAAGTTTGACTTACCGCTCCAGTAAACTCCCAAAGACCTGCAGTTTGCGCACCCATCGTTTGGTTATTAGTGATATTGCCATTAATAATAACCTTCGAATCGTTTTTGAAATTGGAGTTGATATCATTCAGAAAGTCGCCATCAACTTTGAGCACCACTCCATTTTGAATGACCATTTGGGCACCTTTATTATATAATTGTGCGAAGTTTTTTGTAAAACTTGAGAGAATTATTGCGAGAATTATAGAGATTTTTTTCATATTGTTAAACTTTTTATTTGTGAAATTTTGAATAAAAAATTGGTAGACTTATTTATTGTTTTTACATTTTTAAATAAATTAAATGCAACATATCATTTAAAAAGCACGAATTGCACGAACACGATACGAGTTATGCTTTCCCGCAAATGATTGACTTCCAGAATTGAAGTTTAATTCAAATGCCATGGAGTCGATATATTCAGAGGAACTCCAATATGAGGAGCTAGCAAAACCACCAACTACATCACTTTTAAGGTATAATAAATTCAACTCATACAATGATGGCAAATACCAGTCGCCATATTTAACACCATCAGAGGTAACTGAATATTCATTACATACCCTGGCAGCAAAAGTATTACCATCATCAGGCCCTTGATTTGCAATTATAATGCTAGTATTTTTTAAACCCGCACCTACACCATCTGCCTTAGCACGGGTATAGGTAATAGTGCCTCCATACCATCTTATTCCTGTGCTTTGGTCAGCAGTAGCGGCTACTAATCCATGTTGCCCATTATCATATATATAAAATACAATACCACTACCATAATTTTCTCCGATGAAATGTACAGTTGAATACCATTTTGTTCCATTGTAAACCTGAAAGGCCTTAATGGTGGTATTGTAAATAGTAAGACCGACAGCTGGAGATACTATTAGATTGCGTTGGTCAGTGTCCATACGGGGTGGTAAAAACCCTTTAGTTGTGCTTTTAATATCTAATATAGCCGAAGGGTCAGCCGAAGCACCAGTTGTATTTATAGCCACCTGGCTAAAAGAAATTTTAGCAAAAAATAGGAATGCGATTAAAAATAGATAGTTTTTCATAGTTTAGTTTTTTCATTAATTTGAATGGAACAAAATTGAATTTATATTGTAATAATTAAAAAAATATCGAGGTGAAATGCATAAAATA
>JANMZR010000263.1:0-10177 GCA_031383555.1 Cytophagaceae bacterium
TAGATGGAGGTTTTTTATTGGCTGTAGCAAATAGAGCATATTATACCATTTTTTATTGTATGAATGCATTTTTATACTCAGAAAATGTTTATGCAAAAACACATAAAGGTGTACATGTTAAATTTGTAGAGCTATTTATTAAGACTAATATTATCGATAAAAAATATTCTGATTTTGCACAAGAATCTTTTAACTTTCGCCAAGATGCAGATTATGATATGGAAGCAGATTTCAGTTTAGAACAAGTTCAAAACATTCTAAATCAGGCTCAAGATTTTCTAAAAATAACCAAAGAATATTTAAAAAAATAGCTCAATTCATTCAAATAACTCATCTTGACTTTACCGCAATTGGTCGCATGCGTCGGCTGGCGGAGTTGCGGGGGATTGAGAGGGCGTTGGGGAGTGTGGTTTGAGCATTAATCTATTGTAGGAATTTTAAATTTTAATTTATTTTTTATAAAACTTTGGCCTAAAAAAAGAAATAAATTTTAGCTTCTATCAATTATTGGGCTTCTTTCAAAAACAGCATTTTCGTCAAAAAGCTTTCTGTATGTCGCCATTTTAGATTTTACAGTAAAGCCAATATCTTCAAAAATAAATTGCATTTTTGGGTTGAAATCACCCACCCAGGTAACCACAATATCCTTATATTTGGCTTTACCCCTTATTCTTTTAGCCAAATCTATAAAAATTGCACCCTCAATCCCTCTTTTTTGATACTCAGGATGTACCCCAATGGCAACTCCATTTATTCTGGTGGCATTTACAAAATATTTCAACAGAATAAACTTCAACTTCCCAATCAAATCCAAATTTCCATTTAATATTTTGAAAATTGGGTTGATATCAGGAATACATAAACAAAAAGCTGACGGTTTATTTTCATGGTACACAAAACAAAGTAAATCTTCATCAATGATAGGTTTCATTTTTTTGAAAAGAGAATTAGCCATTTCCTTCGACATTTCTTTAAAATTGTCATGCGTTACCCAAGCAGCATTGTATATAGTTCTAAAATCTTCCGCATATTTTTCCAATTTGCTTATTTTAATCGGCTCAATCCTAAAAAAAGGATCATTAATTATGGCTTCAGCCTTTTGCTTGAATTTCTCAGGAATTGGGTCATTGATGAGCCGATAGTTAATTAGCTGATTATAATAGACTTGAAAGCCATATTGCTCGAATAAATTTTTGTAATAGGCAGGGTTATAATTTTGCCCGTAATAAGTAAGGAAGTCAAAATTTTCAATTAAAAGGCCCCAAAACTTATTGTTTTCACCAAAATTTATTGGCCCATCCATAGCTTCCATCCCCTTAGCCGACAACCAGGTTTTAGCTTGACTAAATAAAATATTTGAGGCATTTACTTCGTCGATACATTCAAAAAACCCAATTCCACCTGTTGGTTGCTTAAAAGTATGGGCTTTTTTTTCATTTATAAAAGCAGCTATTCTTCCAATTATTTCTTCATTTTCATTTAGCAAAATCCATCGCTCGCAACTACCATGTGTAAAATACTTGTTTTTTGCAGGGTCAAAAACACTTTTTACTTCTTGCTTTATTTGCGGCGTCCAATTTTTATCTCCCTTATAAATTTTATATGGTAGTGCTAGAAAAGCTAAATCGTCACTTTTATTTTCAACTTTTTTTATTTTGTAAGTATTCATTTTTAAACCAATTTACCGTGTTATTAATTGTTTCAAATGCGGGTCGAGGTGAAAAAGCTAATTCATTTTTTGCTTTGTCGGCTTGATAATAGTGGTTTTCGTTCGATGCTTTAATGGTTTTTAAATTAATAGATAGCGATTTTTTAAAAATTAATTCAAATACATAACCTATACAGCCTAAAATAAAGCCAATTGAAATGGGCATTTTATGTTTGGGTGGAGCCACTTTGGCAAAGTCACAGGCAAGAGTAAAAATTTCATGGTAGGTTAAATTTTCATTGCACAATAAGTAATTAACCCCCAAATTGCCGTTACCAAAAGCATTTATCACAACTTTAGCCACATCTCGTACGTCAACAATATTTTTGCCGCCAGTTGGGTAAAGCGCAATTTGATTGTTTATAGCACTAAAAATAAGTTTTCCGGAGCTTCTGTTCGAATCGCCTGGTCCCAAAATAAATGTTGGGTTTAGAATAATAACTGGGAATTTGTTTAATTTGAATTCTTCCAACAAAAGCTCTTCGCCAATAATCTTTGTGTTAATATAAGGCAATTTTGAACTTGAGACTTTCAATTTTATTGACTCATCAGCTGGATTTTCAATATTTCCATGCAAAATAGTGTTAGCAGTACTTATATGAATGAATCGGTGAATATTTGCCTTTTTTGAAACATTGATTAAATTTTTTAAGCCATTAATATTCACATCCTCTTGCTTCCTGTTTTTTATAGAAATCATATTTGTGTCTGCCGCACAATTAACTACAATATCACAACCATTCAAGTTTTCTGGTAATGAATTTTTATCAGTTACATCTCCATAACAAATTGTAAAATCAAAAGAGAAACTGGTTTTAGTAATGTTTAAACTTCTAACCAAAGCAGTAATTTCATGACCTTCTGCATAGCATAATTCGGCAATATGCCTTCCCAAAAGTCCCGTGATTCCTGTTATAAATATTTTCATATTTATTCTTTTTGGTATAAGAATGTAATTTTATAGTAAAGTTTAGACAAAATAAAAATAATAAATCGTGAGAATAAATTGTATAGTGTTGAGTATTTTATTTGGAAATTTTACTCAAACTAGCTTATGGTGATTAATGTTTATATGATATCTGCTAATTTATAAACGTCATCAATTCTTACCATTAAATAAGTTTTAATCCTAATATTTGTATCTAATTTTTAAGACTTGTAAATTTATTAAAAAACTTAAAATTCAACTGCTTGATTTATTAATATTTCTAATAAGGCTAATTTCTAGTTAAAACAAACACCATAAAATTTACTACTATATTCCCAAACTTAATATACTATGAATCAAAATAATGCATTTCTACCAAAAAGGCTTTCAGTAGTATTATTTATTACGCACTTACTTTTACTTTCAGGCTGCGGTATGAGATTTTACAAAGCGAATCTAATAAAACCAGAAAATAAGTTAGAAAAAATAAATTTAGCTATTACAGCAAATAGGTATTTTATCATTCATCTAGGTGAAAAACAATGGCATTTAGAGGATCCATCTACTATCCAGGAAAATGGGCAAGTCTATATTAAAGGAAAATTAGGCATTATGGGTAATCTTGAAGCCGAAATGAGCGAAAGGCTACGCAAAAATAATTTTGCTTACAGTTCTAGATTTGGAAAATATAATATTGCATCCCATCAAATTCATCTTTACGATTTAGATTCAGAGATCAATGAAAATGAATTTAGTGTTCCGTTTTCATCTATAACAAAAATAGTAAATTATAATACCGCTCCTGCAGCTACATTGCTTTCACATGTATTTATGACTTTAATAATTCCTTCCACTCTTATTGCGTTCATTTTCAGATAAATAAACCTTATAAATTATGAAAAATAACTGCTTCTCGTTAAATATTTTCATATCAACTTTGTGCCTGCTCATACTGTCAGGTTGTGGTATGAGATATTACAAATCGACGAAAATTTCTGCTGAAAACTTTGAAGAAAAAATCAACTATGCATTGGAATACGGTAAGTATTTTATTATCCATCAGGGTGATAAAGAATGGCATGTAGCAAATCCAGCAAAATTTATTGAAAATGGAGTGTTTAAAATTATTGGTCGACTGGATACTGTGGGTTATCTTGAAGATGAAATGAGGGATAGGCTAGAAATAAATAAAGGTAATCGTCAAAATTTGGCTTATAGCTCTAGATTTGGACGAAAAAATAAGGCATCTCATCAAATTCATTTATTTGTTTCTGATTCTTTAACAATACAAACTGATTTTAGTCTTCCTTTGGCAAACATTAGAAAAATTGATGATTATATTACAGCACCAGGAGCTACATTCCTTTCTCATGTTGGTCTCACAATGGCAGCTCCAGCAATTGTACTTTGGGCAGCTTGCCGCTGCCCTTATGTATACGCCTACGAAAACTCAAAACTAAATTTTAAAGGAAATCTGTATTCAGGAGCCATTTACCCAAATTTGGAGCGAAATGACTATCTAACAATCCCGAATATGGCAGTAACTGAGGGGAAATATAAATTTAGACTTGAAAATCCTCGTGACGATGAGCACCAATTTACCAATTTCATGCAAATGATGGTGGCACATCATCCCTACAACTTGAAAGTTTTACCAGATAGAAAAGGAAATTTGCATACAATAAAAGATTTACAAAAACCCCAAGAAGCTGTTTCGTCCGATTCGAAAAATCAATTAGTCCAAGTGTTAGAAAAGGATAGTCAATTTTACCAATTTAATGAAAATCAAGAAGTTGACGATCTAAATAGTATTGTACTCAAGTTCAAAAATGAAGCAAAAATCACCAATCCAAAATTAGTTTTGAGCCTGAAAAATTCGGATTGGGCGGGCTACATTTATAAAGAAGTGATAAGCCTTTTTGGAAATAAATTACCTGCTTGGCAAAAAAAGAAAATGAAGCACTCAACTGATGAAATAAATGCGAGATCTGTGGCACAAGGCACATTATTGTCGGTCTATTTGAAAACTAAAAATGGCTGGAAGTTCATTGACTATATCAATACACCTGGGTCAGTTACTACTAGAGATATAATACTACCAATAGAAATAATCGAAACAGAAAAAGATGTAGAAATTATGCTAAAAGGTGGCTTTCGGTTTTGGGATTTAGACTACGCAGCTATGGATTTCAGCCCGGATGAGACATTAGAAATTGAATATTTACAACCAAAATCGGTCCTTGATTCTTTAGGAAATGACCATTCGGCTGCTTTGTTAACCGACGACTCAAACTACCTTAATCAATTGACTGTGAGCGATAAGTTTGAGATTACTTTTGACAATATTGCAAAAAAAGAAAACTTAACGCAAACCATGATTTTGAATGGAAAGGGCTATTATAATAGAATGGAAAAATTTGAAGGAAAAATACAATTGGGTGAGCTAATGAAAATAAAGAAAACCAGTTTTTCTGCTTTTTCCAAAAGGAAATACCTTGAAATTACAAATTTATATGCTGCCACTAAACCATAAATAAAAAAATGGAAAAAATTAATATTCTTGAAAAAAAACCGCTAATTGAGCAAGCTCATTCAGTAAAATCGCCAATTATTTCTGGCTTAAAAATGAATTTTGAAATGGCCAAAGTATGGGTTAGTATAGCCATGAGGGTTATTAGAGAGTATCCAAACCCTATTTTGCTATGGAAAATTTTGGGGAAAGTAAGGAAAATTAAAAACGAATTTGAAAACAAAATACCAACAAAAAAACTAGCAAAGGTTGATGGCCGTTCTTATATATCGTTCACTTTTCAAGGTTTTCCTTCACCGTATTTTTATAGAAATATATTACTCGAAGCCCGAAAACTAACTGCAAACAAATTGGGCATTGCCGAAAATATAAGAATGGTATTTATTGCCATCACCAAAAAATGTCCTTTGAAATGTGAACATTGCTATGAATGGGACGCCCTCAACAAAAGAGAAACCCTATCCCTGAATGATTTGAAAGCAATTGTGAAAAAATTTCAAGATTCAGGTGTGCCTCAATTCCAGTTGGGAGGTGGCGAGCCGTTAGTGAGAATTGATGATTTAGTAGAATTAATTAAAACAGCAAAGAAAACAGCCGACTTTTGGGTAGGCACCTCAGGCTTTAACTTAACATTGGCTAATGCCTTAAGGTTAAAATCTGCTGGTCTGACTGGTGTTTCTATAAGTTTAGACCACCACGACCCCGAATGCCATAATGCTTTTAGAGGCTATGCCGACTCCTTCCAATGGGTAACTAAAGCCGTTGAAAATGCCCATAAAGCCAAATTGGTAGTTACCTTGTCGGTTTGTACAATTCGATCCTTTTGTACAGAAGAAAATCTGATGAAATATGCCATTCTAGCCAAAAAATTGGGTGCTTCATTTATTCAATTAATCGAGCCTCGGGCAGTTGGGCATTATGCTGGAAAAGATGTAATACTTTACCCAGAACACGAAAAAGTATTAGAAGATTTCTACTTAAAATTAAATAATGACCCACAATTTTTGGATTTCCCAATTATTGATTATGTTGGCTATAAACAACGCCGAACAGGTTGTGCCGGCTCCGGTTTCCGGTACTTGTATGTTGATACTGATGGCTTTATGAACTCCTGCCCATTTTGTAGAAGTAGCACAACACATGTATTAGATGGCCCTATTGAAGAGTCCATAAATCGAATGAAAAACATTGGTTGTGCAAAATTTAGCAATATTGTGGAAACATCTTCATTTGGTTCTATAACAGCTTAAATGGCAAAAAAAATAAATACGCAAATTCCAGTTCAGCTTTTCTCCCGATTATATTTAAAATTTTCCTAAATAAATCTTTTGGCTAATCAAACCACTCCAAAATTAAAGTTATAATAATTGCTTAATCGGCAAATTTGTTAGCTAATATAATAAAAAAATAACTCCTCTTTGTAAGCATAAAAGTTTAATCGATAGAGACTTGTTTTCACCTTATAAAACCAACATAATTATTAGGCAAAACATCCTATATTTACATAAAATAATTAATAAATTTTATGCAAAGAAGAAACGCAGTAAAATCAATCACAACTGGCCTTGGCTTAGCTTTCACATTACCAACCTGGGCAAATAACTGGAACGAAGAAACAGTAAAACTCACCAATTCCATTTTTACAAAAATAGAAGAAAACACTTTGGCTGAGGTGGTAACTACCATCATTCCAGAAGGAGAATTACCTGGAGCAAAATCATTGGGTGTACCAACCTACATCAATAAAATAGTATCAGATTGTTATGAGCCAAAAGCGCAAGCCGATTTTAAAATTGGTTTAGAAAATATTGAAAAAATAGCGCAATCCATTCATTCTAAATCATTTACCGCCTGTGATACACCTGAAAGACTTTACGTATTAAAAGCCATGGAAGCATCGGGTGATAAAGATAAAAAAACTTTTTTCAATCAAATAAAAAATATGACAATTCAGGGCTATACCACTCGTGAAAAAATTATGGTTGATCACCTTAAATATGTAATGGCACCTGGGCATTATTACGGCTGTGTGCCAGCTTAGTTTTGAGTTTTAATTAGTGCGTTCTGAGTACCAACTCTTTTACATTTCACATTTATTATATTTCTGTTTTACATTTAAAATGACAAATTATAATCATTCAATTAAAGCCAAAAACACTTACGATGCCATCGTAATTGGCTCAGGAATATCTGGTGGTTGGGCAGCTAAAGAGCTGTGCGATAGAGGGTTAAAAACCCTTGTTCTCGAGAGAGGCCGTGATGTAAAACACGTGGTCGACTACCCTACAGCCATGAAAAACCCATGGGATTTTGAACACGGTGGCCAAGTGCCTTTGGAAAAACGAAAGGAATATTCGGCTCGTTTCATGAACGAGGCCACATTGCCTTGGGCTTTAAAGGCAAATGAACAACCAGTTATTCAAGAGAACCCTTTCACATGGACTCGTGGCTATCACGTAGGTGGCAAGTCGCTTATGTGGGCTCGCCAAACCCAACGTTGGAGCGATTTCGACTTTGAAGGCCCCGCTCGTGACGGTTTTGCGGTAGATTGGCCGATTCGCTACAAAGATTTGGCGCCTTGGTATAGCCATGTTGAAAAATTTGCAGGTATTTCTGGAAATAAAGATGGTCTTGACACATTGCCTGATGGCGAGTTTTTACCTCCCCTTCAACTAAGTTGCATTGAGGAACATTTCAAAAAGGAAATAGCTAAACATTATACCGATCGACACTTAATTCAAGGCCGTTGTGCACATATTACAGAGCCGCAAGCCATTCATAATGAGCAAGGTAGAGCGCAATGCCAAAATAGAAATCTTTGCAATAGAGGATGCCCATTGGGAGGCTATTTTAGCAGTAATGCCTCTACTTTGCCTTGGGCTGCCAAAACGGGCAAGCTCACTTTAAGGCCAAATGCTGTGGTGGAATCAATTATTTATGACGAAAAAAGTGGGGGGCACCCAATGGCAAAGGCAAAAGGAGTGAGAATTATCGATAGTCTCAACAATCAAAGTTATGAGTATTTTGCTAAAATTATTTTTGTAAACGCCTCTGCAATAAATAGTAATGCCATTTTATTGAACTCAAAATCTAATAGATTTCCGACTGGATTGGGGAACGATTCGGGCGTTTTAGGCAAATTTTTGACCTGGCACAATTACCGAGGCAAAGCAAGTGCCCAGCATGCAGGTTTCAAAGAATTTAAGACTGATGGCAAAAATCCAAGTAATGGTTACATTCCTCGATTCAGAAATGTTTATAAGCAAGAAACCAACTTCTTACGAGGCTATGCGGTAGGTGTTGGTGGTGGCCGTGGCAACCAAGGCAGCCGAAGTTTGTTGGGTGAAGACCTGAAAGCCAGCCTGTTAAATCCGAAATTGGGTCATTGGAACTCATCCGCTTGGATGATGGGTGAGTGTGTGCCAGTAGAGCAAAATCACTTACGACTCTCCACCGAACTTAAAGATAAATATGGTATTCCTCAAATAATTCTTTCAGCCAAATGGCAAGAAAACGATGATAAAATGGTGTTAGATTTTATCGAACAAATGAAAGACATGTACACAAAAGCAGGCTTTATAAACGTGCAAGCTAGCGACAGCCACTCCAACCCCGGCTCTGACATCCACGAAATGGGTGGCTGCCGGATGGGTAAAGACCCTAAAACTTCCCTACTCAACGAGTGGAACCAGCTACACAATTGCAAAAACGTATTCGTAACCGACGGAGCCAGTATGACCAGCACAGGCACCCAAAACCCATCTCTCACCTATATGGCACTAACAGCCAGAGCTGCCAACCATGCAGTGGATGAGCTAAAAACGAGGAATTTGTAGTTTGTTTTTTTGTTCAATTAACCAAAACTATTATAACAAAGATGCAGAATCAACATCCAAAAATAAATGACAATTAGGATGATTTTTGAGCATTGTTGAAGGAAAAAGATTGCTAACTTCTTGTTGTAGCGTATTTTTCACAGCCAAGGCTTTTCTTGTTTCAGGAACGGCGCTTACAATAGTTTTAGACTTCATAATCTGTGCCACAGACATCGTAATACATTTCTCTGGTACCTCATCAATAGTTTCAAACCAACCCTCACCAAATTGCTGCTGACGGCATGCTTCATTACTCAAGTCTACCACAAAATAGGGTTTTTGAGTCTCAAAATCGGCAGGTGGGTCATTGAAGGCGATATGCCCATTTTCGCCAATACCTACTAAGGCCATGTCAATTGGGTGCATTTCAATTATATCACTCAATTTTTTACAAACTTCCTCAGCATCAGTTTCTGCATTAATCAAAAAAGCATTTTTTAAAGGAGGTAATTTTTGTAAAAATCTCTCTTTCAAATACTTTCTAAAGCTAGCCTTATGGGTTTCGGGCATACCCACATATTCATCTAAATGAAACATGGTAACTTTGGCCCAATCAATATTTGGTTCTAAAACTAATGCAGCCAAAGTAGAAAATTGGCTGGCCCCAGTTGCCAAAATAATATTCGCAACACCTTTTTCAGTAATTGCTTTTTTTATTGCCTCGGCAGCTACTTTAGTAGCTGTTTTTCCTAATTCCTCAATATTTTTTGATATAGTAATTTCCATATTTTGTTACATTTTTTTTGAAAATAATTGTAGAAGCGAATTAAGAGTTAAACATATTTAGAACTTAATTTCGTAGTTTACAAAATTTAAATTCGCCTAAACAGTGTAATTCGTGTCAATCAAATCTTCTCTAATCATTGTGAAACTAAGTAGCATTAATAAAATGTGTACAGCTTTGAAATTGATGTTAAAGCAATTCTTTTTTTTAATATTAAAAATACAATTGATAAATTTAATACTTAATTGAGAATTTTAAATGCTGTAAATTCAAAGCTGTGCACATTTTATTAACGGTATATAGTTTAACAATGATTAGAGATGATTTTGGTTGACACGAATTACACTGTTTAGGCGAATTTAAATTTTGTAAACTACGAAATTAAGTTCTAAATATGTTTAACTCTTAATTC
>JANMZR010000288.1:0-2142 GCA_031383555.1 Cytophagaceae bacterium
GAATACCGTAAAAAGAATTCTATTAATTTAGAATTTGGTTTGAACTATCGATTGTAATTTTTTTGAGCTTACTTTTCTGCTATTAAAAAACAGCCGTTACTTTTCGAACACAATTTATGACTTCACCTAAATCAAAAATTCAACCCAAATTAATCTTCCTCTTTCTCAAAATTATCCAACCTAACAAATGATGTCCTTTTAGTTAAGTAATTAATTTTAACATAGCAATTTGTTAGAAAAATATTAAGCATATAAAATTTTGAATTAAGCTGGTGAACTCTATTGATTAAATTTAAATTTTGGTGTCATATTCAAAAAAAAAGACCCAATCAAAAATCGGGTCTTTTAACCTAAAAATTTACACTAAAGCTTCATTTGTTAAAAACTATATCTTGCTCCAAATTGAAGTCTCCAAACAGAACCACCAGCAGTTGATAACTTACGGCCAGCACCAGCTTCCACATTGTAGTTATAGTTCATTGTTTTTTGATCAAAAGTAGTCATCGTTACCAAATTGATATTGCCATGGTTATATGATATTCCTTTTGTTTTGTCTAACAAGTTCATGAAATTAAAACAGTCAGCTGAAAGTGACAAATTATGATTTTTATATATATTCAAATCTTTTGTCAATCTTAAATCAACGGTTGTGTAGAAAGGATTTATTCCACCATTTCGTTCTGCCACTTTACCAACACTTTTTGTAATATAATCTTTGACTGATTGCGTTATATCTTTATTATCCAAAAGTCCTTTCATATTCGTTCTAATTAATTCAGGAACAGCTGTATTATTTGGGTCGAACACAAAAGCAAGGTCATTAGTCAATACGAAATCACCATTGATACTCTTATTTCCACCTGTTAAAAACGAATAGCGAGTACCACCCACACCATTCAAAATAGCACCTAATTGGAAGCCAGCCAACGTTGGTGTGGCTGCATTCATCACAAATTTATCAGAAAACTGAAAATCTGAATAAGCCATTGTTTGGTCACGAGGATCATCTTTTATTGCACGGAATGTTGACGTATTGGCCACACAGCAGTCGAAAGATGTATTGTCTTGTGTGTCATTTTTAGTATAGCTTACAGTCAAATATCCGTCTTTTCCAAAACGAACTGAGGCATCAATTACAATAGCTGCTTGGTTTAAAATACCTTGTGATTCCAATTCCAAAACACGACCTAAGTCATTGGCTTTACGGCCTTTAGTCCAATCTGTTGAGCCATTGGCAGGAATTGAAGCTGCTGGCACAAATACACCTCTATTGCCTTCATTACTCAAGGTAAAATACGGTTGATCAACAATATTTCTATCATAATACACATAATTATTTACTGTTTTTGACCAAAGTAAATTTACACCTGCTCTAAATCTAGATCCGAAAAAACGGTTATAAGATAGGTTCAATTTATAAATACTAGGTACCTGAAAGTCGTCTGAAACCGCATTGATTGTCGATATATAACTTTCGCCTGGCTTAATGCCCGGAGTGGTATTTGGATCATTTCTGTAAGATACAAAATCGGCTTTTGGCACAGCAGCACCAGATACATCAATTGAACCAACTATGGTGCCTGAGTTCTGAATATTATTTAATTGCAAATAGGATACTGGCTGTGCCGAGAATATACCACCACCAAACTTAATCAAATCTTTTTGCTGGCCATTCACATCCCAATTGATTTGAAATCTTGGTTGAATATTGTTATAATCCGCCAATGAGTTAGTTGTATTTATTAACAATTTACTTTCAGTTGTAGGGTTTTTATCGCCTTGCTTGAAGAAAATTGTTGCGTCATAACGTAAACCCAACATCATTTGTACATTTTTAAATGGCTCAAAATCAGCCTGAGCGAATGCTGAAAAGTCTAATAGTGACTGCTGCACAGCTGGATTTTTCAAAGGTACTTCTCTTGCAAATCGGCTTGGTTTGTTATCAATAAAATCTTGCAAACTTGAATAAAAGAAACGACCATTCATTTCGTTAACAATTTTCGAGTCTAACATAGTAAGCATATTGTCTGTACCAAATTTATAGTTCACTTTTCCTTTTCTCAAATAAGTAGTATTTGACAAATGTAATACTTGATCATTGGCATATTCAGTACCAAATCGCTGGCCACCAAACTGAACTGT
>JANMZR010000313.1:0-4115 GCA_031383555.1 Cytophagaceae bacterium
AGCATATTTTGGATGAACTTTTATATCTAAAAATCCACCTTGGTTGGACGCTGAAATGGTTGGAAGCCCTGTAATTTCAGTTGTATTTCCTTTTGAATACCTGTACAATTTACCTTTACGCTCGTTGAAAAGCAAATCGCCATTTGGTAAAAAATCCATTCCCCAAATAATCTCTTTTCCATCCACAATAGTAGTGGTTTTTAATTTCGGTTCATCGGATGTAATTGATTTGATCTGAGTGCCGTTTGGCATGTTATTCTTTTTGCAAGAATTAAAACTTTGCAATGTAATTGCCGATAGTAAGAAAAATTTAAGCCCTAAACTATTGATATTCATAATCTTGTATATTATTAATATTATTTTAAAAATGTAAAACTAAAAATCTGTATCTGGTTCATTTAATTCAATTTTCTTTATCCAAATATTTTGGTACATCACATTATGGCCTTCAGCTTGTAATTTTAAGCCTTGAGGTGTATCTGTAATTCCTTTTCCACCGTTATTACCGCCATCAACACCTGAGAATTTCCCACCCCAAACTTGGTTTATTTTTACGTTTTTATGCACCTTTACACCATTAAAATACATAGTAACCAATGGTTTTTCTGTAAGTTTACCATCTACAAAACGTGCTGCTCGGAAATTAATGTCGTAAGCATTCCACTTTCCAACACCTTTATAATGTTCATAGGGTGAGCGACTTTCGTTAATTACTGCTGCCATTCCATGTGATGTGGTATCACCATCAAGTACTTGAATTTCATATCTATTTTGTAAGTATACACCAGAGTTACCTCCTTTTTCAGGAATAAAAAACTCAACGTGGGCTCTGAAATCTTTGAAAACATCTTTCGTAACAATGTCCGCAGCTCCATAAATTCCACCTTTTCCCGAAGGGTCATTACTGTTCAAAACCATGCCTTTTCCCTCATAGTTTTCTACCAAATACCATTTGATAGGCAACTGAGCTGCTAAACGTGGGCCTTCCCAATAAGTCCATTCACGGTCCAAAGTTTTTCTTTTGCCATCAAAATACATTTTGGCACCTTTAATTTTTTTGGCACCAACGCCAATTTGGGCATAGGCTGTTTCATTATTTACTAATAAAAACAAGCCTAAAAATATAATAGATAATATAGATAGTTTTTTCATATTGTGTGTTAAATGGATTAAAATGCTAAATTAGAGGTTTAACGACAAATATCTAACCTTGTATATCTTTTTAACTAAAAAATAACAATTTCTATTTGGGCGAATAAACTCTCTCTGCATTTTTCAAAACCTCAGCTTTATCCAAGGTCATTGGCTTGAGTTGTTGTTTTGAAAACATTTCCATCTGGTCCGCAAAATGTGGGCTGTCTGAATGGTTGGAAGCTCCATAGTTGATTACAGACTCAATTTCTGGTAATTGATTTTTCTTGAATTTGACCATAGCGATATAACTTTCCCCTTGGTAGCCTTTGCGCTTTCCATCTTTATAAGGCACTGTGTACATGGCTCGCAAAACATCCGCCATGCCGCTGATTGGCAGCTCTTTATCTCCACGGACTAGTTTTTGAATTTCACCCAAAGTGATATCTGTTTTGGCGAAATGTTGTATTAAATCAGCTTTAACTTCTTTGAAAATAGTTTCACATTCAGCGATTCCTAAAGTCCTATCAAAACCAATGTTTCTGTATTTTGTATATATATTGTAATAAAGCGAAGTAAAAATACCAGCTCCTTTACTCTCAATTTCAGTATTATGGTCCCATGATTTTAGGGTTTTTATCATATCTGCAATCTCTGGATTTTTATCCTCATTCAATAAAAAAAGCGAATCGATATTGGTTGGAAAATGGAATTTTGCAGGGAATTGAGCATCGTATTTGATTCGCTTAAAATCTTCATAAGTCAAACTTCCTGGTCTTTCGTTAAATAATTCTGTCAATCGTGCCGAGCGATTATTATCAAAAGTTTCATACCCCATAGTTTTGTCAAAATTTTCAGCCTTCAAATTATTGGCAGACGAACTCGCATTGAAGGGAGTATTATTGGCATTGAAAAGATAGCCTGAGCTTGGGTTTAGGTAAGTTGGCAAATCTTTAATAGGGTGAAATTCAGTCCATAAAGTTTTGGATGTATTGCCAGGAAGTGTTTTCGACCAATCATAATTTTTGTCACGGAAAGGAATTTTGCCATTGCTTACATAAAAAATAGTGTCAGCATCTGTATAAAAAGTATTAAAACCAGGTATAGCAGTCATTTCCATGGCTTTGTAAAACTGTGAAAAACTTTGTGCTTTGTTCATTTTATACCATTGCTCAACACCACGAATATCCATGTTTGCTCCTAAACGAACAGAGAAAAATCCCTTATCGGTTTTTAAAGTTGCGCCGTATTTACTCCAATAGGCCATTTTTGAAATTGGAATTATTCCCAATTTGGTTTTTACTCTAAGCTTTACTTTTGTTTTTTCTAAATTGATCCATTGTCCATCAAATTCATATTGATTTTTATTAGTAGGATTCATTTTAAGCTGATAAACATCGATTTTGTCCTGCCCGTTTACAGTATGCCCCCATCCCAATTTTTCATTTACTCCTACAAAAATAACCGGTCCAGCGGGGAAAAGTCCACCTAGGGCATTCCAGCCTTCATCACTACTTACATGTGCTTCATACCAAGCCACAGGCCCTTCCAGAGGTTGGTGCGAATTGATGGCTAAATAACTCTCATTTCCAGCTACGGTTTTACTAGGGTGAATAGCAATGGCATTGGAGCCGCCAATTTTCATTTCCTCTAAAGCTTCCACATTGCCTGAAAGTATATTACCTAAAGTACGGTCTAAACCAGAAATAATCGAAAGTGATAAAACAGACCCTGCTAAATAGCGTTTCACAGTAACTGGAAAGGCTTTTTTTATGAATATTTCTTTTGGATGTGCTTTTGCAAAAGCATTTAAGCCCTCACAATAGCCACCAATTAACTGAATAAATTTTGGTGAAAGCGTATTGTATTTTTCTTCGACTAATTCTTTAGCCCGAATTAGATTAACGGTATAATCGGCTGCAGCCCCTTTTTTGCCCAGATGTTGGCCCAACATGCCTGAACCTGCCAAAATAGTGAGTTGGATTGTTTTAAAATCATCTTCCGCATGCGCATAGGCCAAGCCATATGCTACTTCAGCATCTGTTTTGGCAAAAATATGTGGAACACCCCATTTGTCACGAGCGATTTGTATTTTAGTTGGATCTATTTGAGAATAGGCTGTGGAGATGGTGAGAATAAGAATAAGGAGTTTTTTCATATTTTGAAAAGAAACATTGTTGTTATTTAAACTGGTTTCAAATTTATTGTGACAAAAATAGACAATATCTATACCCATTTTATTATTATTCTTTGAAAAATTTTACCTTTTTCGCCAAAATAGCCTTAATTGATTGCGTTTTCAAAAATTGTATTTATTTTGTGTTTATTAATAGTACTTTTTTCTTCAATCTTTGTTTAAATTTTTCTAAAAAATGCCTGCAGAATATATACGCCGAATCGACCGACTTTTAATTGCTAATCGTGGAGAAATAGCAATACGGATAATGCGTGCAGCTACTGAACTGAAAATCAGGACTGTAGCCATTTATACTTATGAAGACCGATATTCATTACACCGATATAAGGCTGATGAAGCCTATCAAATAGGAAAAGATGATGAGCCTTTAAAGCCTTATTTGGACATTGAGGGTATTATTTTATTGGCCAAACAAAAGAAAATTGACGCCATACATCCAGGCTATGGATTTTTATCAGAAAATGTAACTTTAGCGAGACGATGCCGTGAAGAAGGAATCATATTTGTAGGCCCTAGCCCAGAAGCTATGGAAGCTTTGGGAGATAAAATTCGGGCTAAAGTAATTGCTCAAAAAGCAGGTGTGCCTATGATACAAGACTCCAAAGGCGATTTGAGTGAATATCCATTGGCGCTTTCGGAAGCTTTAAGAATTGGCTTTCCGATTATGTTAAAAGCTGCTTCTGGTGGTGGTGGCCGTGGTATGCGTGTGATTCGTGATGAAGAAAGTTTTCAAAAGGCTTATTCTGAAGCCAGAAATGAGGCAAAAAATGCTTTTGGCGATGATACC
>JANMZR010000333.1:0-8183 GCA_031383555.1 Cytophagaceae bacterium
TGTATCAATCTATCTCTAGAATAATAATAATAGGGAAAACTATTAGTGGTTTCATTAGTTATAAGCTTTATACTATTAGTAAATATTCTAAATGGCTTTTGATAAAAATTTCGAGATACTTTATAAAAAACTTCTTTCAGATAAAACTAAAAGTAGAAGTGAGCGGTTTATTTTAATAATAGCTATAACAAGTTTTATTATTCACCTAATAATTATTTTTCTAGTAGATTTTGGCTTTATTTCCCTTAATACTCCCACTGACTTACTCAAAAATCCTATTGCTGCTATTTATACGCCCTTTTCATTTATTCTCGTTTATGAAGTATACCTATTAATACATTATCTGCCAAAATCCATAACCATTTATATAAGCAAACAATATGAAATTATTACCCTAATCATTATCCGAAGGTTGTTCAAAGACCTTTCCACTTTATCACTCTCTTCTGATTGGTTCAAAATAAAATATGATTTACAATTCACTTACGATCTGGTAGCGTCTATCCTTTTATTTTTTCTTATTTATCAATTCTACATCCAAAGTAAAAAAAGATATAGATCCGTTGAGAGGAATGAGGCGCAAATTGATGGAATAGCTAGATTCATAAAAATAAAAAAAGTGTTGGCCACAATTTTAGTACCAGTTCTTATTGTGGTTGCTATTTACTCATTTTTTAATTGGACTTTAAGTACAGTTTATCCGAATACTAATATTTCATTTAAGGATATTAATAATATTTTCTTCGATCAGTTTTTTACAATTTTAATTATTGCGGATGTTATTTTATTGCTGTTTTCCTTTTTTCATACAGATGAATTTCATAAAGTTATAAGAAACTCTGGTTTCATTATCTCTACTATATTAATCAGGGTGTCCTTTTCTGTAAGTGGCTTACTAAATACATTGCTAATTGTAACGGCCATAATTTTTGGCTTGTTAATACTTATTATACATAATAAATTTGAAGCGCATATTGCTTTGGAAGAAAATATTACTGGGGAAAGTGTTTTGAAATAATATTTTCTAAAAAAAGAGCTGATTACTACCTAGAATTCTCTAATTTAGGGCATCCTTTTTATCCTTTTCTACAAAAAACATAATACTATGAAAACTGCCCTACCTATTAAATTATTTCTAATTCCAATATTTTGTATTTTGGTTAGCCCAAATTTTGCACAAACTAAAGCTGAAATTTTGGTGAAAGAGCTCGAAACTAAAAGATTCACGGCTCTTACTGAAAAAAATATCGATTTTTTGCAAAATATTTTTTCTGAAAACCTTGTTTATGTACATTCAAGCGGTGCATTTGATACCAAGGAAACCTATATTGGTAGCCTCACATCTGGTAAAACAGCGTATAATGAAATCAATATTTTGGAATTGAATACCCATCAATATGCAAAAAATTTAGTGGTAAATCGTGGAAAAGCAAAGTTGAAGGTAAACAATGGCACACCATTTAGCATTTATTTTACTAGTATTTATGAAAAAGTGAAGGCTGGTTGGAAAATGGTTTCTTGGGAGGCCACTAGGCTACCATATTGATTATCAAATATTTAGGATTACATAATTTTATTAATTCAACACCATAGCCGGAAAACGCATCGCTTTTCCATCGAAAACCATAAGGTCGTCAATTTCAACTTTAAAATAGACGAAAAGTGGCGATTTTTCCAAGTGCTTAATTATCTCTTTTTTAGATCTGGCGTTCATGGTAATCCATCCCATACCTCGTTCAGCCGATATTGCATATTGATCAATTACATTTTTTATGATTAATGAATTTATGTATGCCCTATGTGTAGGAATGTGGCTCATGAAATCACCTTCAATTGTAAAATAGACTGTTATTTGATATTTGTTCATATAAATGATTTTTATGAAGCAATTTAAAGAAAATCTTTTAGTTCTAAAAGATGATTTATAATAGTTTTTTTGTTTTTTGTAAAAATATCTTTTTCTGGTGAAAACATAATTGTATCTATTCCGGCATTTTCAGCTCCTAATATATCCACTTCAAAATTATCGCCAATCATAAGAGATTGAATAGCAGTTGTTTGAGTAGAATTTAGAGCAAATTCGAAAATTGCCTTTTCTGGCTTTCTTGCATTTGCTTTCTGGCTGCAAATTATGCTTGCAAAATAGCTTTTAATGCCCGAAGCGATCATTTTTTTTTCTTGATTATCAGCAATTCCATTTGTAATTATGTGGAGGCTATATTTTGGCTTTAAATATTCCAAAATTTCAATTGCTCCTGGAAATAGGTAAGGTTTATTAGGGCTTATTTCCATGTAAAAGTCATGTAATTGATCACAAATTTCTTTATTTTTAATTCCAAATTCATCAAATACTTCTCGAAATCGCCTATTACGTAGTTCGACACTTGTAATTTGGTTCGAGTCATACAAATTCCATAGTCGGTGGTTTGTAATATGAAATTTATCTATTAATAAATTTACACTATCAATTCCCAGTTGCTTCAAATCAAATTGTTCAAACATCTCAAAAAGTGCTTCTTCGCAATTGCGATTATAGTCCCAAAGGGTATGATCTAAATCAAAGAAAATATGTGTTTTATTGATAAACAAAAAGTTGAAAATTAAAAATTTGGAAACAAGGGTAAGTTTTTTGGTAGGTTGTCTTCCCCGAATATTTTTTTATCGGTAATTAGACTTTTATTAATCTCTAAAAATTTTGCAAATTCCTCAATTTCGTCAAGCATTGGGTTAAAATTAAATTGCCTCACATTATAAGATTCAACGTATACTTCCTTAAAATCCGTAACCAAATAGTCCAATTGGTTTATGCCTTTGTTACGAAGGCCCAATAGATATAAATTTTGAAAATTATTACTATATTTTCCTGATATATAGCTATTTGTGGTTTTCAAATCGATGGCACGGCCTTCGCCCAAAACATCAATATAACCATATATTTCTACATTTCGTACTATAAATTTTGTGAATACTTGGGTTTTATATTTCGCTGGAAGTTTGTCTCTTATTTTCTCCAAAATTGTTTCAGAAAAGGCCTCAGCACCTTTGCCAGTTATCACGGCATTCTCAAAGTTTATTCCTTTTTGAGCGGGGTTCGAAACGGGCTTAGTTTCCCTATTTATACTCGAAATTAGTTCATCAAAATTCACAAACAATTGCCCATTGCCATCCTTTGCCTTTTTTACAAAAAGCGAATAGGTATTTAACAATGTTGGGTAAATATGGTACATGGTTTTAGAAGTTGCAAAGTAATAGAGTTGCTGAGTTACATATTATTGAGATAAAGTGTCGACTAAAATGTTGAATTAATTAAGGCTCTACAAATAGACTGAAGCGGGAAAAGAGTTTAATGTCAAAAATTGACTACTTTGTTATTTTGCAACTTTGCCAATTTTAACTTTGAACCTTTTTCACTTTGAAACTCTGTCACTTTGTCAATCTGTAACTTTGAACCTTTGCCTATCTGAAAATTTGCCACTCTGCAATTCACTTAAAATATTCTCAATCGTTCAACTACCTTATCGCCAACCAAATGGTTATCCACAATCTCTTTTACATCAGCCAATTGCACATTACCGTAAAAAACGCCTTCAGGGTACACCACTATGGTTGGGCCCTGGGCACAGCAGTCCAAACAAGCTGTTTTTTGGGCTCTTATTTCCTGAAGTAGGCCTTTTGCTTTCAGTTCTTCTTTGAAGGCGTCAACTAATTGGTGGCCATGTGTTGAGCCACAACTTTTCTTGGGCAATTCCTTGTCATTTGTGCAAATGAATACGTGTTTTTTGAATTTCATATCAGCCTCCTAACCCATGATACGGGAATTTTATGGAGTTATTTGTTAAGAAGATGAATATATTTTGTTTGTAAATTATCCAAAGTTACAAAGTATAAATTTCCAATCGAAAAAAATTTTTATCAATTGCAACCATATTGATTTTTGGCTCGTCATAATAAAAATTAGAACAAAATATTATTTCAAATATGTTAAAAAAGAGAAATAATATTTGGAATTTTCCAATATTACTGTAAAATAAATTGGCTTTTTTCAAGAATTTGATGTTAATTTTAGTTAATGGTAAAATATTTTTTAGAAAATACTTGCATCATAAATTATAAAAATTATAACTTTGATTATCATTTACGATGAGCACAGTCTAATCGAAAAAAGAAAAAATATTTTCACACTCAAAAAAAACCTTATCAGCACAATATGATATAGAACTCTACGTTAACCAATTAGTTTATCAAAAATGGCGAAAATCCAAGTTAACGACAGCGAGTTAATATCTCGGTACATCAAAGGTGAAGAAAAAGCTTTTGAAGGACTGGTGCTAAAACACAAGTCAAAGGTTTATACCACAATTTATTTAATAGTGAAAGATTCGGATACTGCCGAAGATTTGATGCAAGACACCTTCATTAAGGCGGTTGAAATGCTACGATCAAGGCGGTACAACGAAGAAGGTAAATTCCTCCCTTGGATACTTCGAATAGCGCATAACATGGCTATCGATCATTTTCGTAGAGATAAACGCTACCCAAATACTGAGTTTGACGACCAAGCAAACGCTTTCAATAGTCTCAATTTTGCCGAAGATTCAATAGAAACTTTAACGGTAAAAAAAGAAACTTACGAACATTTGCGAAAGTTGATAAAGCAGTTACCTGATCAACAGAGGGAGGTTTTGGTGATGAGACACTACGACGACATGAGTTTTCAGGAAATTGCAGATGCAACGGGCGTTAGTATCAACACGGCTTTGGGTAGAATGAGATACGCATTAATCAATTTGCGTAAATTGATGGCATCCAAAACCCCAAATATATATGATACAAACTTTTACCCACAATGATCTTATCCGTTATGCATACAATGAAACTACGGAGGTAGAAAACCAACAAATTGAGGAGGTGCTCGCTCACGAGCCAGATATGCTCAATTATTATTTGAATGTGGTAGATATGCAATGTGTATTGTATGAAACAATACCAGAGCCTTCGAAGCAATCAATTCAAAATATTTTGAGTTACTCAACAAATCACCATCTAAGTCAAGTTAGGCGAAATTAGTCGTTTGAAATTAAAATTAACAAAAAAGGTTTCCTCTTTCGATAGAGGAAGTTTTTTTTTGTTTCTATTATAATATTTCTACTAAAAAAACTAATTTAATTTATGCATATTTACCCATGAAAAATAACTACCTGTGACTTCTTGGTCAGACGCACAATTGTGAGAATAAGATATTTCTAAAATATCATTTGCAGTAAACCTATAGTCAGATGAAATAACTAAAAAATGTCCTGTATTATTTAATCCAACTTCTAAAAACTTAATTGGGCTGTATTCAGTCTCTTATCGCCATCAAATCATTATACCGTTAGGTAATGAGTTGCAAATTTTCAATCAATAAAAATCCTCAAGAAAATACCACAAAGGAAAACTATCTAGATGCGGTGGCCTTATACCTTTACTTACTAACCACATTTCCAAAGTAGTTAAAAAACTAGATTGGGCCGGACAATATTTTTTTGGTTGTATTTTTGTGAAAAAGAAATAAAACCTAATGACATTAAAAGAGAGATATTCAGGCCTCATCAATTATTTTACAACTAATTTTCCAATTGCCCAAACTGAGCTAGTTTATAATTCTCCATTCGAGCTTTTGGTGGCAGTTATTCTTTCAGCTCAATGTACCGATAAACGCATTAACCTAATTACTCCTGCACTTTTTGACCGATTTCCCACACCCAATAGTTTAGCTGCCAGTAATTTTGATGAGGTTTTTTCGTACATCCGATCAGTTTCTTACCCCAATAATAAAGCCAAGCATTTATTGGCTATGGCACGGACTTTAGTCGACGACTTTGGCTCAGAAGTACCTTCAACAATGGAGGAATTGCAAAAATTACAAGGTGTTGGGCGAAAAACAGCTAATGTAATTTTATCAGTTATTTACAACCAGCCATCCATGGCAGTTGATACGCATGTTTTCAGGGTTTCTCATAGGCTGGGCTTGGTGCCGAGCACAGCCGATACACCTTTTTTGGTAGAGAAAAAACTAGTCGATAATATTTCGGATGAAATTATTCCTCGTGCACATCATTGGCTCATATTGCACGGGCGTTATGTATGTATAGCTCGCAGGCCCAAATGTGAGGCATGCGAGCTACAAAAATTTTGCAAATACTTTCAGAAAAATGGAGATATGAAAATCCCCAAATTATAAAAATTCAATTCTGTTTTAATTTTTTATAATTTTTCTTACCTCAACCAAACTGTGATTTTCGAATTGCACCAAATTTAATCCCTTTCGTAATCCTGTGATCTGAATTTTATTGATGCCTTTCTCCAACCATACTTTTTCTAATTTGATTAATTTGCCTAAAACATCAATTGTTGAGAGCTTCCATTCACTTTTATCTTCTGAAACAATATCAATAGTAGCAAAATTTTCTGCAGAAGGATTGGGGTAAAACTGGCCAACTATTTGATTTTCAATACTATTTGTAATGTTTATAATTTTCGAATAGGCATATTTACCATCGAGGTCAACAAGTTTTAAGCGGTAGTAAAATAGATGTTGGATGTTAGATGTTAGATGTTTGGTGTTTGTAGTTAAATCCACGAACTCATATTTTGTGTTTTCTTTCGAAACAACAGTTGAGAATACTTTCCCGATTTTTTCAAAAGCTTGGGCATCGGCACTGCGTTCTATTTCGAAATGAGATGCATTTTTTTCTTGGCTAGTTGTCCAAATAAGAACATTGGTTGTTCCTACTTTTTTCCCTGAAAAATTTATTAAAGTAATCGGTAAAGCTACTGCCGCAACAGTGCCCAAAGTAAAAGGGCTCCAGTCTGAAATAATATTACTTAGAACCGAGCCAACTGAAGTTGTACCAATACCAGCGTTGGTTCCTTCGTTTTCCCATTTGCCAGTGGCTGATGCTAAATGAGCCACTCTACGCATGCTTACAGCATCACCAAAACTATCTCGGTAACCATCCCAAAATACTTTTACAGTTGCTTTTGTATTGCCCCTATTTACAGGTACCAAATCCCAATATTCTTTGCCATTGTAATTATTTAAAAGCGTTGCTTCTGTACCATTTCCTCCAAATGGGGCAGAGCCTGCATCTACGTCATAGTATTTACCCAAAAGGCCAAGTTCATTCCCATTATCAGCAAATGCTACTTCAATAGGCTGGTAATTAGTTGCATTGCCAATAGGGTATTTAAAGGTTTGGTTTTCTCCTTCTTTTATCACTTCTCCATTGATATGGCTGGCATCGGTAGGTATTGGAGCAGCTGGTTGTGCATTTTTAGTAAATGTTACCACATTTCCAGGGTTTTCGGCTGACATAATTCCATTTGCAAATTCCATTTGCTTGCCTATTCTCAATGAGTTTTGAAGTAGAAAACCACCTGGATTATTGATGTTTAAGGCATACATCCAAATGGTTTCTGAACCTCCAATTTTTACAGTTGAATTACCATTCAATATCCAATAACCACCAAAGTCCTCGGTCATGGATTGGTCGTTGGTTACATAGTCTTTAATTTCGATTCTGCCATAGTTTTTGAAATTGCTGGTAGATTTATTGTAAAAATCGCCTTCAATTGTTACGGTTGCACCTGCCTGTATAGTTACTTCAGAACCTTGATTGTAAAACTGTGCTATGCTTTGCTTTATGCCTATTATTAGGGTTAAAAGCAGGGTTGGGAATATCTTATTTTTCATTGCTTGAAATTTTAAATTCTTTTAAAATAGTATAGAGTTTTAAGGCTTATACGTTACAAAAGTGAAATCGCCAGATATTTGAGTGCCAGCTAAATTAAAAATATTAACAATTAAAGTGGTACCACCCAAACTATTTACACCTATAAATCTTGGCGACGATGCATTAGAACTGGTTGCCACTGTTGTATAATCTAAATAATAATAGCTTTCCCCAGTTATAGCTATCACATAACTATTTGGATCTATTCCATCTCTTGTAACCGTAAAATTACCTGAGCCATTATGGATTACTCCCGCTGCATCAATCATTCCATAAGCAATAGGTACCATATTGGCAAGGCCAGTTGATGGGCGATTTACTTCTCCATTAATTTTAGTATCGCCATTCACTTCCAAAAGGGCTGTAGAAACAGGGTCTACACCAATTCCAACTTTGCCATTGCTGGCT
>JANMZR010000356.1:0-12573 GCA_031383555.1 Cytophagaceae bacterium
CGTATATGGTTGTTTAGCAAAAGCTTCAGGCAATTTTGCTGTTACAGTTAACCCACTTCCAGCCACTCCAAAAATAATTTCTGACAGCTCACCTAATATTTGTGATGGGTTTAGTGTTATACTTCGCCCCGAAGCCTCTATTAATAATTTAGATCCGGTTTGGTCAAACGAAACTTTTAACACAGCTGTTTCAATAAATAAAACGGGCTCCTATTTTTTAAAATTGAAAGATAGTAAAAACTGTGAATCCTTACCATCCAATAATATAGATGTAAAGGTAAACCCAAACCCAGGCAAGCCTGATATTGTAGCAGGAGGCCCAACTACTTTTTGTGCGGATAAATTTGTAGCAGTTGCTACTTCACAAAATGCTAGTTATCAATGGCTTAGAAATAATTCAGTTGACGAAACATTAAAAACCCAAACAGTAAATCTTTCTTTGGCTGGCACTTATACTGCCAAAGTATTGAATGAATTTGGTTGCAGTTCAGTGCCTTCAAATAATTTACTAATATCAAACTTGCCATTACCCGCCTCACCAATTATTTCAAAAAGTGGCACTACCGAATTTTGTGCAGGTGGTTCTGTTGAATTAACTGCGAGTAGTTCATTGCAAAATCTAACTTGGAAAACATCAGATAAAGATTTGTTTTCAACCAACACCAAAATTTCAATTAACTCAAGTATTGATTCGAAACTGAACTCAAATACTACTTACTTTGCAATAGTAACTGATGATAAAGGGTGTAATTCACCGCCTTCTGAAAAAGTTTTAGTGGCAATTAGAGCTAATCCAAGCCAACCTTTTGTCGATAGAGTGGGTACTTTTACTCTTGAAGCAAAAGCACCAATTTTAGGCCTAGATGGTTCTATTTATGACTGGTATTTTCGTGATCAAGTATTAGCTTCAAAACAAAAAGCAATTAAAGTAAACCTGCCTGGCAACTATTATTCCAAAGCAAGAATAGTTTATAATATTCCTAACGGCAATAAATTAGAATGTTTTTCAAATATTTCTTCGGTATATGATTATAATGTTGATCCAAGTGCGATATTCTCTATATTTCCTAACCCGACAAGCGACGGTAAAGTTACGCTTGAAACGAAAGACGACCTTACCAATGCTCAGTTAATTTTGTTCACACCTTTAGGTCAAAAACTTTTTGAAACAACTGTCGATATTTTCAATAGTCGAAAAACGCTAGATCTCAGCCACTTACCAAGAGGAGAGTATAAATTAAGAATAAAATCTGGCAATATTATTGTTACTAAAAGTTTGATAATAGTTAGGTAAATTTGCAAGCAAACCCTTTTATGGGATTTTTATCTAAAAAAATCACCCTAGGAGCAAAATCGAAGTCATTAAAAATTGAATGTTAAAATATTTATCAGCCAAGCCAGTATTTTATATATTTTTATTGATTGGTTTTACTCTCCGATTTCTACAATTTGGTGATGTTCCAACTGGCCTGCATGGCGATGAAGCTTCTATTGGGTATGAAGCTTTTTCACTATTAAAAACAGGTGCCGACCGCTGGGGTTACAAATTACCTGCTTATTTTTTAAGTTGGGGATCCGGCCAAAACACTCTTTATGGATACCTTTCCATTCCTTTCATTTATATATTTGGACTCAATGTTTTTTCAGTAAGATTACTCTCAGGTATATTGGGAATACTATGTATACCAATGGCTTACAAGCTTTGTATGTTACTTTTCAAAAGCGAAAAGATAGCAAAAGTAGCTGCAATTCTCTATATTTTTGACCCTTTTTTATTTATGACCTCACGGTGGGGCGATGAGTTTAATATAGTGCCGTTTTTCACACTCTTGTTTTTAGGATTATTAACCAAAGCACTTATCATTTCTGAAAAAAATGACCTTTTTGTTTCTGAAAAAATAACTATTGTCGCCGTTTTTCCAGCCATGGTTTTGTTTTTTTATGCCTATGCACCTTCACTTTTTATAGTGCCTATATTTCTGATTTTGATTGTTTTAGTATATAGAAAGGCCCTTTTAAAACATATTAAACTTTTTGGGCTATCTGCACTATTAGGCCTTATATTTATTTCACCTTTTTTGTTGTTTATTTTGAAAAACAACATTTTGAAACATAGCCTTCCGTTCGAGACTTCCCTGCCTTTTAGCCTACCAATTATGCTTTCGCCTCGTGAAAGAATTTTTATTGGGTTGGGCGAAAATCTAGCAATTATTAAGCAAAATATGTTTTTTGCTTTTTCTGGTTTCATTGATTTATATGTTTGGATTTATAATACTACCCACTTTAGGGTTGCACATTTTTTTGTGATTTTTCTGGTGCCTGCCATAGTTTATTTGACGAGTTTTTTCTGGAAAAACAAATTGAAGCCACAAAATATACTTTTAATTTGGGCCGCAGCAAGCTTTTCTATCTTTTTTCTTTATCATGTAAACCTCAATCGATCACTCCATTTTCAGTCGGTTGTACCAATATTGGTGAGCTTTGGCTTGGTTACAGTTTATGAAAAAATAAAAGAAGGGGTATTCAAACAAATAGTGTTAATAAGCACTTTTGTGTTTTTTGTTTTTCAAGCTAGCTCTTTTTTTGGTGAGTATTTTATTAAATATCCGCATTATAGTGTTTTTCCAAAAGATGTTAAATGGGCATTAGATATTGCAGAAAAAAGTAAGAGATCTGGCGAGAAAATAGCGTTATCAAAACAGCTTGTTTTCAATTATTTATACCCTGCTTTTTATAATAATTATTCACCTGAAAAGTTCCAAAAAGAGGTAAAAACAGATAAAACTACAGGCAATGTGATTGTGTATTCGTTTGGTCATTACTTTATGCTGGGCGATGTGGTAAATATTCCAAAAACAGGCAATGTATTGGTAATCAATGAACTAAAAGGAGAAAAAAGCTTTATTGCAATGTTGCATAACAATGAAAAACTAGCTATTTTCGATAAATTCTCAAAGGAAATTATAGCGAAAGACATTAATCACGAATGGCAAGTTGTAAGGTTTATAAACAATAAAAATGATAAATAAACCAATAAATTTTATAGTGAAAATCGGCTTTTTGATAATGATTTCCATTGGAGTATTTTTAAGGCTTCTTTATTTGGGCCAAATTCCTATTGGCCTCAATGCCGACGAAGCCTCCATTGGCTATGAAGCGTACTCACTTTTAAAAACTGGTGCCGATCGCTGGGGCATTAAATTGCCGCCATATTTCTTATCATTTGGTAGCGGTCAAAACACTTTATATGCCTATCTATCTGTCCCTTTTTTGTATTTTTTTGACTTAAGTCAGACCTCCATTCGGCTACTTTCAGCAATTTTGGGTATTTGTACAGTACCATTAGTTTACCTATTTTCAAGAATATTATTTAAAAACTGGTATGTTGTGGTAGCCTGTACATTGTTGTATCTATTTGACCCTTATCTATTTATATCTTCAAGATGGGCATTGGAATATAATATACTCCCTTTTTTTATAATAGTATCGCTATTACTATTAACGCATTCATTTGAGTGTATTTCGAATAATCAATCACTAACCGCTAGCCAAAAATTAGTTATTTTATTCAGCTTCCCTTCACTTGCACTCATTATTTATTGTTATGCTTCGGCCTTATTTATTGTACCTATTTTTGGTTTAGCAATTTTATTATATTTTAAAAAGGAAATTTGGCAAGAAAAGAAACTTTTTGGGGTATCTATTTTGCTATTTTTAGTAGTAATTAGTCCTTTCCTTTTATTTATTTTAAAAAACCATATTCTAAAATCAACGCTTTCAATTGAGCAATATTTGCCTTTCGAAATCCCGCAGATGCTCTCAAATAGGGAGGAAGTTTACAAGGGAATTGGTAAAAATTTGGCCATAATAAAAAAGAATATAATTTTCGTTTTCTCGGGCTTTAAGGAATTTGATAGGGCTTTCAATACTACAAAATTTTATATGCCACATCTCTTTTTATGGTTTGGTTGCTTAGGTTTGGTCTATGTCGGAGGTGTTTTAGGTTTTAAAAATATTAAAATAATCTTCGAAGGTTCAAAAAGTAAATTTGCCGTATTGTTTTTCTGGTCTATTGCATGTTTCATTCCTTTTCTTTTTTTTGAAATGAACCTAAACAGATCGGTGCATTTACAGGCTGTGGTACCAATATTGTCAATGATTGGGCTTTATGGTTTATTTGAAAATATTGTTGAATTGAAATTTAAAAAATATCTTTTAGTGGGTTTCATTGGTCTTTTTTTAATTCAAAGTATACTTTTTTATGGCGAATATTTTAGCCGATTTAAAGGGTACGACCAATTTACAACAGATTTTGATCAAGCACTTATTGTTGCCAATAAAAATAAATTGGAAGGTGAAAATATTGCAATTACTAGTCAACTGGTTTTCAATTATTTATTTGTTGGTTTTTACCAAAAGTATTCACCTAGTCAATTTCATCAAACATTGAAGGCCGATTTTACTCATCCAAATGTTGCGGTAAATGCTATTGAGGGCTATTATTTTCTAGGCGACATTGCCAATGAAGGTTACTATTTGAATGTCGATGTGTTTGAAGAAATTAAAAGTGAAAAATCTTTTATTACAATCCTAAAGGGAAATGAAACGCTAGATAACTATAATATAGCAGATAATAGCTTGATAAATAGAGCCTTATATACTGAAAATAGCGTAGGAAAAGTTGGTGATTGGACTGTGACTCGGTTTACCAAAAAATAAATACATTCTATTAAAAACGATTACTTTTGTAGAGCAATAATTTTTTTTACACAAAAATTAAATAAAATTTGTCAAAAATAAAATCTATATTTTCATTAATTAGGGTTCATCAATGGGTGAAGAATGGGGCCGTTTTTATGCCTTTGTTTTTCCACGGAAAAATATTTGACCCAGAACTTTTTCGAAATGCTGCCTGGGCTTTTTTAGGTTTTTCATTGATAGCCAGTAGTATTTATGTATTCAATGACCTTCGTGACATTGAAGAAGATAGGCTGCATCCCGAAAAAAAATTAAGACCATTGGTAGTTGGTACAATTTCAGCAAACTTTGCTAAATACCTTATATTAGGCCTATGGACTGCATCGGGGCTTATTTTTTACTTAAAATTTAACAGCATTTGGGTTTGGATTTGTGTTTGGCTTTATTTGATTCAGAATATTTTGTACACAATTTGGCTTAAAAAAATTGCTTTGGTTGATGTAATTGTAATTTCCATTGGTTTTGTGATTAGGATATTTTTAGGAAGCGCAGCTACTGGAGTTTTCCTATCACATTGGATAATAATTATGACATTCTTGTTAGCCCTTTTTCTGGCTTTTGCCAAACGGCGTGACGATCTTTTGCTATCAAACGCTACAGGAGTTAAGCACCGAAGTAATATAGATGGTTATAATATAGAGTTTTTGAACGCCGCTATAATTGTAACTTCGGCCATTGTGATGGTTTCTTACATCATGTATACAACTTCTGCAGAAGTGATTTTGAGAACCGGAACTAATTTGTATTTAACGGCATTTTTTGTTATTGTTGGAATTTTCAGGTACTTACAAGTTGTATTTGTGAAGCAACAAAGTGGAAACCCTACCAAAATATTTTTGAAAGATAGTTTTCTGCAAATAATTATGATTGGGTGGGTCGTTTCATTTGGAATGATATTATATTTGGGTAAATGAATAAGCTAAAAATTACTGATAATTTTTTAACTCAACTTACCTATTTTTATATTGGTTTCCCATTTTTAATTTTTCTTTTTGGCTGGCTGGTTTGGTATATTGCTTGGCCAGCTGCCATCTTATTTTGCTATTCAATATTTCTCTCTAGTAAAGGCTATATATCTGATAATAAAGTTATTAACGATATTTTAATCAAAAAGAAAACCCTGATTTATATTGGCTTTTTCATATTAATTTTTATTTTTTTTTCGGGGATTGGTGGCTATAGTTTTCAAAACGAAGACCATCGATATCGCAATGCCGTTTTTCAAGATTTGATTGAAAAATCGTGGCCTGTTCTGTATCAAATAAAAGGCTTTCCAGCCGAAAACCTCTTGGAAGGAAAAGCGACATTTTTAGCTTATTATACTGGCTATTGGTTGCCTGCGGCTTTGTTTGGCAAACTATTTGGGGCAACTGCGGCAAGTTTTATTTTATATTTATGGACCGTGTTGGGCTTAGGTTTGGTTATTTACAATTTATGCCAATATTTCAATAAATTTTCATTAAAAATATTTTGGCTTTTTGTAGCTTGGGGGAGCCTTTATTTTATAGGTAGCTTTTATGCCTTTCCAATAAAAGAAGTTTTGAAAGGTAATGCTTATTTATGGTCAGGCAACCTCCTTTATGCGGATGGAAACACTGGTTTAATCTATTGGACATTTAACCAAACAATTGTGCCTTGGCTTGTTATATTATTTATAATGAAGCAGTTAAATTCAAAAAATATTTTATTTCTTTCAAGTTTTATTTTTTTTTATGGCCCGTTCGCTTTTATTGGTTTTGTCCCATTTTTAATCTATTTTCTCTATCAAAATACTTTTAAAAATTTTGTAGATTCTGAAGATTTCCAAAAGAAATTTTTAGAATATTTTAGTTTTCAAAATATAGCAGGATCATTAATAATTTTAGGGATTAGTTATTTTTATTTCGCCTCTAACTCATCTGGTAATGTATTCAATTTTATTGTACCAGAATGGGACACTTATCTAATATTTTTATTCTTATCAGCTGGAATTATCATCCTTTTGATTGCCGATAGAAACATTGGCAATGGGCTCTTTTATATTGCAGTTGGTTTGTTACTGGTATTACCATTTTTGCAATTGGGTTTTGGCTTAGATTTTACGGCAAGGGCATCTATTCCTTCCATGTTTATTTTGATGCTACTGGTAGGCAATTATTGGTTGGAAAGTCCTAATACTTGGCAGAGAAAAGGGGTGCTCATTTATTTAATTATTGCAGGGTTTGGGCATAATATGCAAGTGGTAAGATCTATTTATTTCACTGGTTTAGAGGCGATTAGTCAAACTGATTTAGGTAAATTGTTGGCTAGAAATGATAATGCTATTATCAAAAATATGGGGGATAGAATGCTTTTAAATAAGGGAAAAAATATCTCTATTAAAAATGATTTGGACTCGCTCAATAACCCTAATAATGTACTTGTTAGAAATTTTATGGGCCTAAGAGATCAATCATTTTTTTACAAATATTTGGCGAAAAAAGGTGGAAAATAAAGCAGTAAAAACTATAGCAGCTTTTGATTTTGATGGTACCATTACCACAAAAGATACCCTATTTGATTTCGCAAAATTTGCAATCGGTTGGCCTAAATTTTTAATATCGGTGTTAATTTTTATCCCAACTGCAGCCAAGTTTGTTGGTAAGAAAATCTCCAATTCAGAGGCTAAAGAAATTCTATTTGCCCTTTTCTTTAAAAACATGTCCTTTTCTAAATTTGAAGAAAAATGCAATGAATACAAAGAAAAAATAAATCAAATTCTTAATTATGAGGCTATTGAAAAAATTGATTGGCATAAAAAACAAAATCATCAATTAATAATAATATCAGCTTCTATAGAAAATTGGATAGTACCCTGGGCTATTTCCAATGGTTTTGAAGGTGTTTTGGCGACTAAAGCTGAAGTTTTGAACGGAAAATTGACTGGCAAATTTTTATCAAAAAATTGCCATGGCCCCGAAAAAGTAGCAAGACTATTGGCCGATTTTACGAATAGAGAGGCCTTCCTACTATATGCTTATGGTGATAGCTCAGGCGATAAGGAGCTTTTAGAGGAAGCTGATTTCCCTTTTTTTAGAAAATTTAATTAATGCAACAAAGCAGTTATATTAGGTCGTTGGATGGCTTACGGTTTTTGGCCGTTGGCTTAGTGTTGGTTGACCATTGGTCTAACTACCGTTTGGGTTTTCCGGGTAGCTATCTGGGTGTGAGTTTGTTTTTTGTATTAAGTGGCTATTTGATTACTGGTATTTTATTAAAAGCTAAAAATGTTGATAATCAAGTAAATAGACCTCACGGGCAATCGCTAAAGCTATTTTATATTCGACGAACTATACGGATATTTCCAATTTATTATTTAATCTTACTCCTCTTATTTTTTCTAAATTTTGATAATATTCGACAGCATATATTTTGGTTGGCTAGTTACCAAACCAACAACTATATTGCTTTCAATAGTAGTTGGATGGGTGCTTATGATCATTTTTGGTCGTTGGCTGTTGAGGAGCAATTTTACATATTTTTCCCGTTTGTTATTTTTTACGTTCCCAAACGCTTTCTTTCTCAAGTGTTAATAGCTCTATGTATAATTTCAGTTTTATTAAGGTGCTATTTTTACTATAATAATTATAATTGGGTGGTGCCTTTTGTACTTATGCCTACCTCGCTCGATGCACTTGGCTTGGGAAGTTTGCTGGCTTATTTTTTGCAAAACACAAAAATGTATTTCTCAAATAAATACATAAAACTGGGGCTATTTCTAAGTTTTTTAGCCTATTGTTTGGTTGTAATACTTTTGAAAAGTGAAAGCAAGCCTCACAATTTTTATAGCGTAGTTCTATTGCGAATGTTTGAGTCTATTTTTTCAGTTTTTCTTATAGTTAACTGCATTAAAATAAATGATAATAGTATGGTTACTAAGGTAAAAAGAATATTATTTGAGAACAATTTTGTGGTTTATATTGGGAAAATATCCTATGGAATTTATATATATCACCACTTTATTTACAACGTATATTATTCAAGCAATTCAAATATTCTTGTGAAAATATTCCATAAATTAAACCAATTTTCATCTGGCTTGGGGGACAATCCAGCTGTACAAATAGCAATATTGTTCCCAATCACAGTAATTGTGGCATCAGTTTCATGGTATGTTTTTGAAAAACCAATCAATCAACTAAAAGAGCGATTTGAGTATTAGGTATGATTGTCAATGATTTCCTTAAAATTCAAAAACAATTTTTCAACACTACTACCAACCTGGCACCAAGTTAAAGCCGAATCTGCCTTTATGCGTTTTTCTGCTACGAGTCATCGTTTTCATCATATTGTATTGAAAAGAGCACACCAATTCACAGCTTAATACATGGTCGGTTTGCCAATGTGAGTACATTATAGGCAATACTACTCTATATTTTTGAAGCCTTCAGTTACGCCATCTGTCCCATCTCCAATAATTCATTTCGTCAATGGCTGTAGTTTCGTGAAAATCTGGGTGATTCTGATAAAAAATTAATGGGTTGGGGGTATCAAAACCCTTCCCAAATATTTCCTTATGCTTCTTATACCAAATTTGGCTATTTTCCAAAATGCGTTCTTTGTGATCAGTGGTTTTAAAATAATAATACAACTCAAAATTTGGACTTTGCGCAACTTTAAACTTCAATTTTTAAATATTTGGGCTTTTTATTTTACTAACTTTAGCAAGATGAATAGAGAATACATGTGAAAATGTAGTAAAAAATGGATTAATAAAAAAATTTATTGATTATAATTGCCTTTTCTAGCTTTTATTAAATGTTTACTATTTACCTAAGAAAATTCAAATACCAAATAATTAAGTATTTAGTTGAGTTACTTTACTTCCGTTAATTACAAATATTTGAGTGGTTTTTGTTTTGTGCAACCCTTTGAGTCCGGTTAAATGACCAAAAGCTGGGAGAACAAAATTGCTATTTTTTTCATAAAAACAGGGTATCGTAACTGACTGGCGGCCAGCACCTTCTATACAAAACCCTGGGTGAATATGCCCCGACATATTTAAATAGTTTTCAGGCACTTTTTCCATTGGAATATGGGTAAATATTATTTGATTATGTATGCAGGCTTCACCTAAAATATTTAGCCCAATTGAAAGGTACCTTTCAGCAGCTAAAATATCATGATTGCCCAAAACCAAATCAAATTTTATTGCTTTGTTTTTACTAACAAATTCTGCAAAAATATTCCATTCATTGTTGTAACTACTATGAAATAAATCACCTAAAATAAGTATTCTAATAGGCTTATAATCAGTTATTAGCTGACTTAAAACATGATAATCTTTTTCAATACTTTTAGTTGGGATGGCCAAGCCTTCTTTACGAAAATGCCCCACTTTCCCTAAATGCAAATCAGCCAAAATAATGGTTTTTTCGTTTTCCCAAAAAATAGCCTTTTGAGGCAATAATTGAAATGATTGGTTGGCAAATTCGTATTTTAAGCTCACTTAATATTTGATTATTTTTACTAAAATTAATCAATTTAACAGGCTTTGTTGGTTTAAAATTGACCGAAATTGGAAATAATTTCCGAAATTTGAATACCATAAAGCCTAAAAATGAAAAGAATTGTCGATTATTTATTGAGTATTGTTTATGTTTTCTTTTTTAGTGCATTTTTACTGATTTTTCATCCAATCCAATTAATCTCCTTTCGTTTATTTGGTCCAAAAATTCAACAGAAAACTGTCCATTTATTAAATTTCTTTTTGTTGTATTCTGTTTACTTTACAGGTTCAACATTAAAGTTTATAAAAAAAGGGGTCATACCAACCGATAGGCCTCTTATATTTGTTTCAAACCATCAGTCAATGTTCGATATTATTGGCATTATTTGGTATTTCAGAAAGTACTATCCGATATTTGTTTCAAAAATAGAGCTGTCAAAGGGTATTCCAAGTATATCGTTGAATTTGAGACTTTCGGGAGCAGCACTAATCGATAGAAAAGACAGTAGACAAGCCGTTCCTGAAATTGCTAGAATGGCCAAAGTTGCACTTGAGCGTCGGTTTTCCCCGGTGATATTTCCAGAAGGAACTCGCTCAAAAACGGATGAGATTAAGCCATTTGCAGTGGGTGGTTTAGCAATACTTTTGAAAAAAACACCCAATGCTTTATTGGTACCCATTGCCATACAAGGCAATAATAAACTTAACCCAAAGGGTTTTTTCCCGTTAGTAAGTTTTTCAAAATTAAGTTTTACTTCATTGCCGCCTATTGAGCCATTAAATAGACCTATCGAAGAGATTGTGAGTGAAATTGAAAACATTATTAGAATCGAAAATTCAAACAATAATTAGAAATTTTAATAAATAAGTTCATTAATGATAGCTAACCTCAACGAGAATTATTTAAAATATTGTTATTATTTATCTTTAATTGGCGCATTTATTATAATAGCTTTTTATTGCTATATTTTCATAAATTTTTCATCAAATGCACCTTTTTTTGATGACTTTTTTTGGGGCTTTACGTTTTTGGACGAGTATGTAAATGCCACTTCCTTTTCCGAAAAATTAAGATTAATTTTTCAACAGCATGCACAACATCGCATCGCCTATTTTCGGTTGTTTATTATTGGTCACTATCATTTATTTGGTACAATAAATTTTAAAACTATTGCTATTTTTGCTAATTTTAGCAACTTGGTTTTGTTTTTTGTTATTGCAATAGTTTTGGGGAAGCATAAAATTCACCGCTTTTTTATATTGCCATTGGCTCTTATTCTATTTCAATTTCAATATTATCAAAATATAATTTCCACTTATGGTTTTCCAAATATGGCAGTGTATATGTGGGCTATTTTGGCATTTTATTTCCAAACGAAATCAACCAACAAGGCCCTCATCATAACAATTTTATGTGCTATTTTCAGCGTTTTTTCAAATGGCAACGGCATACTTGCCTACCCAATAATTTTATTTTTTATTTTTATTCAAAAAAGGTATAAACACTTTGTTGTTGCAGCTTTTATTTTTTTAGTTTTCGTAATTATATACTTTGCATTTGCCAACGATATGGCTACTCAGCCGCTAAATTTAATGCAGAGTACTAATTATTTTTTGAAATTTTTAAGTGCTGCCTTTTTTACAAATCATAATACTCTTGAAAAACTTGCATTGCTTTTTATCCTAATTTCATTCCTAATTAAATTTACAATGGAGTGTTATTCTTATTATTTTTTCAATCGAAAAATCGAAAATATTCAAATGTGGATAGTTGCCTCATCAACTATATTTTGGATAATAGCTACGGCGCTTTCAGTTTCTTTATTTAGAGCTACTTCGAAACCTAGTATTCCCAATTGGTACTTCAATTATTCTATTTTATTACTAATTTTTTACACTTTATTTTTCCTAAGTAATTTTAAAAATAATTATTTTAAAGTCAGTTTTTTTGTGCTTATTTCAATGTATGCAATAAATAATTATGGTAAAAATTTAAGAAATGTATTGCCAACAATTCATGGCTTTCATTCCAATTTGGAGGCCGATGTTGTCAATTTCAATAACCATAAAAAATGGGCATTTCTACTTACACAAGTAAGCTACCCAATGTATAAAAAATTTGAAATAATTACCAATAATTTTTACAAAAAAGGCAACTATAAACCTGATATTTTACAAAAAGAATTTATAAATATTCCCTCAACAGAAAGCATGGTGGAAGCTAGTTTTAATTACACTTCAAAACCTAATGATGAAACTAGTATTTCATTTGAGCCAACAGGAAAAAATGCAGAAAAAACATATAAAAAAAAGAGTTTTGGTTTTATAAAATCTGATGAAAATATTTA
>JANMZR010000384.1:0-3844 GCA_031383555.1 Cytophagaceae bacterium
AAACAGAAAATCAATAGCACTATCTTTTTTCAAATTTGATCATCGCAGCTGAACCAAAAGGAAATGCACTTTCAGTACCAAACTTTATAAATATTTTTATTATTTCAGATAATTTTTCTTTAATTAACTTTTCCAAAAACAGTAAAATTTAAAATTAATTCAACTTTTCAGTTTCTCAATCTCCCTTATCACATCAACAATTCCTTTAAGCGGTATTTTAACCCAGTCGGGTCTATAACTTACTTCATAGCCAAGTTCATATACGGCTTTTTCCAATAAATAAACCAATAGTAGAAAGTTAATTTCATTGTTGTTTTTAAATAATGGATGAGGATTACCAAATGTACTAAAATATTTTTCTAAAAAAGTTTTTTGTATTAAACCATACCATCTATCCGAAGCTCTAGCTATTCTATTTTTATCAGCATTTTTTGAACTTTCATCATTGAAAAACTTGGCAGAAATGGCATAATGGTAGCTTCTGAGCATACCCGCTACATCTTTAAGAGGCGAATGTTTTATTTTTCTATCTATTATGCTGCTTTCTGGCTCACCTTCAAAATCTATTATTATATAGTCATTTTCAGTATCCAAAACCTGCCCTAAATGATAGTCGCCATGCACCCGGGTTCTTAGTGAATCCAATTTACGAGTATTTATTTCTTCAATAAATTCGTCTATTAACTCCTTAGCTTCCATAAAATCCCAAGCTAATTTTTGTGCTTCGGGTTCTAACCTGATGTAATTATCTATAATTAAAGCATATCTGTTGTTAAGTAAAAGTTGGATACGATCAAACAGAAATTTTCTATATTTATTATCAAATCTTTCAACGATAAAAGCTTTATTATCTGTATTGGAAAATAAACCAATATGCATTTCAGCCGTTCGCTGGGCCAATAGCTCTACTTTTTCAAATAATTCCTCATTGATAGAAAATTCTTTTTTTACAAATGAAGTAATGAAACTATTGAGTGAATCGCCTGTTACCGACCAAGTATCGGTTTGGTTTTCAACCATCCTTTGCATCATTCCAAGGGTGATTTCAGGCTCGTTATTTGTTTGCAAAGCTATGCTTCCCGCAAAAGCTGGAATATGCGTGAAGTCAGAATGTTCGGTTAGAAAAGCCACCATTTCTACCTCTGGGTTCGATTCTGAAAAGAGCTTTCTGTAAAGCTTCATGAAATATTTTTCACCAAAAATTATGGATGAATTGGACTGCTCAACCAACAAAACCCTTGAGGTTATTTGCGAGTTAATATCCAAGGTATCAAGCCCTTTTCCCAAGCTAAAAACTAAGTTATTTTTTTTAAAATTTAATACATTATTTTTCGTAATGCTATGAAAAAGAGCTTGTTGAAATCTTTTATCGTAAATAGCATCAACTATTTGGCCAATTTTATTGGCAAAAGTTGCCTCGCTAATTATTCCTTTTGGATGGATGTCATCACTCGAAAAATCAAACGAGTTTATAAATGAAATGGGGAGAAAATAGTTTTCCGAATCTCCCTCTAAATATTCTACCTTAATTATTAATAGATAGGCAATGTTTTCAGCGATTTCAAAAGAAAGATTATTTATTATTTCAATTGATTTAAGTTGGCGAGCCTTTCCCGCAAACCATCTACAAGTATTTATATATTTAGGTATAACTTCATTTTCAAATAATGATACGAAACCGAGGTCGGTAAATATTAATGGCCAAGTTAGCTGAATATTTATATTTTGAGACATTTTTCGTCTATTCAATTTATAGTACCTTATTATTATTATAACTCTAATTTATTCTAAACAAATGAATTGGCATAATATTGGGGTTTAATTCCACAAAATTCATTTCATCTTTCCATTTATATTCATTCCCAGTTATAAGATCAGTAACACTATATTCTTCATCATAACCTTTTCCCATCAAATGTAAAGGTACTTTTACCCAACCTGATTGTGTAAAATTATGATCTAAATTCACTACAGCCAATATATTATTATCAATTCCATCTGACTTAAAATAGGCCAAAAGATTTTCGTTTTCAATGGCACAAAATTCAATATTGTTTGTTTGTTGCAAAGCTGGATTTTGGTTTCTAGCTTGATTTATTCTAGCAATCAATTCAATCAAATTATTGGTTACTTTCCAATCCCAATAAGCTATTTCGTACTTTTCTGAGTTTAGATATTCTTCTTTGCCGGGCATGGGTTCTGAAACCATATTTTCAAATACTGGTCCAAATATTCCATAGTTGGCACTTAAAGTTGCGGCCATGAAATACTTTATCATATACATTGCCTCGGAGCCAGTTTGTAAGCTTAGCGGTAAAATATCATGTGTATTGGGCCAAAAATTAGGCCTGAAATAGTGGCTGGCTTCCGTTTGGGTAAGAAGGGTCAAATACTCAATTAATTCAGCCTTCGTATTGCGCCATGTATAATAAGTGTACGACTGTGTAAAGCCAACTTTCGCCAAATTTTCCATCACACGAGGTCGTGTAAATGCCTCCGATAGAAAAATCATATCAGGGTAGGTTTTATGTGTTTCCTCGATAAGCCATTCCCAAAATTGAAAAGCTTTGGTATGGGGATTATCAACTCTAATTATCTTTACCCCCCAATCGGCCCATGTAAAAACTACATGTTTTAGTTCTAGCCAGAGCTCTTTCCATTTTTCTGATTCAAAATTAATTGGATAAATATCTTGGTACTTTTTTGGAGGATTTTCAGCATATTGAATACTACCATCCGGTCTAATTTTGAACCATGAGGGGTGCTCAATGGCCCAAGGATGATCTGGTGAGCATTGTATTGCCAAGTCCATTGCTACTTCGATACCTTGCTTTTCGCAAGCTTTGATCATTTTTTTAAAGTCGTCCAATGTTCCCAATTCGGGATGTATTGCTATATGACCTCCTAATTCTGACCCAATTGCATAAGGAACGCCTGGCTCGCCTTCCGTACAATTCACATTGTTATTTTTACCTTTTCTGAATGCATTACCTATTGGGTGTATTGGAGTAAGGTACAATACATCAAAACCCATTTTTTTTATTTTAGGAAGTACATTTTTCACAACATCTGTAAAGGTTCCATGTGTGCCTATTTCATCTGCTGCGGACCGTGGAAACATTGAATACCAAGCGGAAAAGCCTGCCTTTTTTCGGTCGACCCATAACTTTAAATCCTGATATTGACTCACATATTGACGATGCGGAAAATTCAGAACTAAATCACCCATTTCTTGGCTTTCTATAAATTCAATAGCTTTTTTATAGTTTTCTTTTTCTATAAAAAGTTTTTTTATAGTCTTAATTGTCTTGATATCTGCACCATCAGAAATCATTTTTTCGACTATTTCAGCCCCTACAAGTAGTTCACTATCAACATATTGTCCAGCTTTTATTTTTAGTAAAATTTCATGCAGCCATGTGCTACCATGGTCAACAAATGCTTCTAATGTATAAGTGTAGTAGCCGTTGTAGGTTACAGGAAAACTCCCTTCGTAGTTATCGTTAAAAGTTGGAAACATGCGTATTTCCGACCAATTTTCATCGCCATTTTTTTTGTATTTTAAAAATGCTGAAAGGTGGTCGTGGCTATCAGTGAAAATATCGGCAGTTACTTTAATCATATCACCCACCACTGCCTTTACAGCATATCTTCCACCATCAATTTCCGGGCTAACGTGCTCTATGATAACCCTCGATTGGCCATTAGTTTTATTTAAAAAATCCATTAAAAATTAATTTCTGTGAAGTTAAACTCCCTTTTGGTAAAAAATAAAAACAAAATCACATGACATGATCCTTTTTTAAAAAGAAAATGAATTCAAATTGCTTTTGTTCGATAAATA
>JANMZR010000385.1:0-1621 GCA_031383555.1 Cytophagaceae bacterium
TCAAAATCATAAGCCAAGCTTTCAAACAATTTATTAGTCCAGCTATTTCTGATACAGTCAATTACTAAATGAATACGATCAGTTTCGCCCTCATTTTTCACAGAATGTGGTTGGCTAAAATTGGCGTACCAAGCTTCACCCGTAAGCATAGGAACTTGCATTCCATTTACTGTAAAACTTACTTTTTCGTTGGTAATTATGGGAATATGTATCCGACAAAAACCATCGGCATAACCACCAGCATTGTCGCTATGTGTTTTTATTTCCGATTGTGCTTTTAGGTTCATCAATCGAACGGCCTCTTTTTTACATTTAAAATTTTCAATGATTTCTTTGAAATATTGGCATTTGGCCATTAAAGGAGTATCCAAATAATTATTTTGTGAAAATGCACCTATGTCTGTTTCTTGGCCAGTTTTGGAGCGCAAAGCAATAATATTCCAATCGCCCAAAAAATCATTTTTATTGAAATGCGATTTCCAATTCAAATCCATACAATTTTGTAGGTCAGCCAATAGTTTTTGCTCTTTAAAGTTGAAAGGTAATTGAATAAAATCGAATAAGGTTTTTGTCATCATTACAAATTTTGATCTTAATATCGGTAAATTTCAAAGCCAAATATCGGCAATGGAGTTGCTATCGTTTGGCAAATAAGTTAAATATTGAACAATTCTGGGCATAAGGCTAGTGTTTGCCGTTGCGCAATGTGGCAAAGCTTGGTGCCAAATAATAAAATCTCCCGCATTTCCCAAAACTGGAATTGGCTTTAATTCATGTATGGCAATTTCCCTTGGATTTCTATTTAAAGGCAAACTTTTTAGCCAATTTTCAATTTGATTATGAAACCCCGGTACACAGTGAAATGCACCGCTATTTTCTTCAACATCTGTCAAATATAACAAACCCTGCAAACGAAAAGGAATAGGTGGTTGTAAGCTTACATCCCAATGTAATGCACTACCTTTAAACTTATAATTGGCATTTTCGGGTGGATTAAAACTTACTTTATCGATTGTTTTGTAAATTTTATCAGTTCCATAAAGTTGCTCGTAGGCTTTTTTTATTTTTGCTGAATTCCTATTTTTTTCTAAAGTTGAGTGTTTGGTAAAAAGTACCATGAGCCCTTCTTTTGCTTCATGTTGCAAATACCACGAATTAGGGTGTTCAAATTTGGCACCTAAAAAATCCAATATTGCATTTTGCGTTACTAGAATATCTGCTGTTGAAATTGCATTTTTTAAAACTAAATAGCCATTTTTCTCCCAAAAATCAAGGTCGCTAGCTGTAAGAACATCCCTATCCGTAAAATCGTCTGCAATAGTTTGGCCGGCTTTATTTTCATTAAACCATTTTTGAAATTCCTGAAAACTTGGCTGGGTGAAATTCAAAAATTTGAGTGTTTCTTCCAAACCCAAGCCATTTTCATACAAATATCTTTGGCAACTTTCCCATTCCTCATTTTCAAAGTTAATATTACCTAAAACCTTATTTCTAAAACTATTAAGTAGCTGTATATCTGCCATTTATGATATATTTATTGGTCTAATATATTTTTCAACTTACCATATAATTTTTATACTTGCAATTGATTGACTGGTAATTTTATATTTGTTTTCTGTTC
>JANMZR010000401.1:0-22067 GCA_031383555.1 Cytophagaceae bacterium
ATACTCAGAGGTGCGTACTCGTACATACACTACCGTACATTTTACATTTTGTATCTTGAAGAGCAAGACTTGTATCAGGCGTTGTCATATGCTGCCTGGAGGTCAAAAGAAATTGAAGTTTTGGCCTAATAATGAAAATATTAATAAATATGAATTTTTCACCCAAATCGGTTGAATTTTTCAAAAATAATAATATCGATTCAATACTCTGGGCAAGTATTGGGAATGCAAATGAAAATTACATAATTATTTTTGATTATGCTGACAAAATAATTATTTGATATTCACAAATGATTTAGATTTTGGAGCAATTTTAACCGCATCAAATGCAAAATCTCCAAGTGTTTTTCAATTAAAAAGTGAACAGTTAATGCCAAATATTATCGGCGATTTGATTATTCATAATTTAAAAAAATTCAATATAGAGCTTTTTGAAGGGGTTTTATTAACTTTTGATGTTTCGAAAGTAAGATCACGAATTTTACAAATTAACTAAATGAAAATTCTCCTAATGGGTTATGGCAAAATGGGAAAAGTAATCGAAAGATTTTCCATTGAACGAGGCCATACCATTTCCGCTAAAATTGATATTGATAATCAAGCTGACTTTGAGCGACTTACAAAAAATGATGTTGATATTGCCATTGAATTTAGCCATCCGAGTTCAGCTTTTAAAAATACAAAAAAATGTATTGAAAAAGGCTTTCCCATTGTAGTTGGTACAACTGGTTGGTTAGAACAAAAGCCTGAAATTGAAAAGCTAACAATTAAAAAAAACGGTACATTTCTGTATGCTTCAAACTATAGTATTGGGGTAAATTTGTTTTTTGAGTTGAATAAAAAACTCGCTCAGCTGATGAAACCATACCCTTTTTATGAGGTAAATACTCGTGAAGTGCACCATACTGAAAAGAAAGATTCACCGTCAGGTACTGCAATTACCTTGGCTGAAGGGTTGATTGGAAATTTGGAAGGAAAAGATAAATGGGTAAATAATGAAATTGCTCAAGCAAATGAAATACCAATTTGGAGCGAAAGAGAAGGAAAAGTGCCGGGTACTCATATTGTCAGGTATATTTCTGAAGTAGATGAAGTCGAAATAGCTCATAGAGCCACCTCAAGGGAAGGCTTTGCATTAGGGGCTGTGGTGGCTGCAGAATGGGCTGTCAAACAAAAAGGTGTACTTAAATTATCGGATTTATTTAGTAAAATCGACTTGAAATAATCTCATTAAAGTCGAAATTCTGTAAATTGGAGATTCAATGAGACCTTTGAAAATAATTTTATACTCATTAAATTTAGCCACTTATCATTAAATATTTTTTTTACTGCCTTTTTATAAAGATTTTTGTAGCGTATTTTAAATCAATTTCACTTCACATAAACATTTAGAGTCAAATTTTTTTGTGATAATTAACAATTCAATATTACTATGTCAGTAGCCGCAGAAGGTTTTTTAGCTTGGTTAAAAAATGTATTTTTCCCCTCAAAAAAAGAGAAAGACCCCAATAAATCAGCATTTCGTGAATGGATAGATTCAGTTGTTTTTGCGGTTGTGGCTGCCACTTTAATCCGATTTTTCCTTTTTGAGGCCTACGTAATTCCTACACCATCGATGGAAGGAAGCCTTTTGGTGGGCGATTACCTGTTTGTGAGTAAAATGCATTATGGTGTTCGGTCGCCCAAAACTCCTTTGCAAGTCCCATTGACCCATCAAAAAATATGGGGAACTGATATCAAATCCTATTTAACTTGGCTGGATTTGCCATTTTTCCGTTTTCCAGGTTTTACCAAACCAAAAACTGGCGATGCTGTAGTTTTCAATGTTCCAAATTATTTGCCTGACAATGATGCTCCTACCGATTTAAGAACTTATTATATAAAAAGATGCATTGGTACGGCTGGTGATAAACTTGAAATAAAAGACCAACAAGTTTATTTGAATGACAAGCCAATGGAAAACCCTCCAAAATTGCGCCAAGAATATTTTTTGAAAACAACAGAAATATATGACGAAGCTTTTTTTAGAAAATATGATATTGTTAATTCAATTACAGATGCAGGTGTAAATACTAATTGGCAGCCTGCTGAAGAATATGACAGCACAACTAACAGCAATAAAGTAGTTGGTTACAAATTGAATACCAATAAAGCTTCAATAGATTTACTGAGCAAATTACCAAATTCAAAAGAGGTTATTGACTATAAATATGAAGCTGGCCAACGTGATAGTATGGATGGTTCCACAAAAGATGCTGAAAACACGGCAATGGGAGGCTCCCGATACAATTGGAATAGAGATAACTTTGGGCCTTTGGTAGTACCTAAAGAAGGAATGAAAATAATGTTAGATCCTATAAATTTTGATAAATACAAATATGTAATTCAAAATTATGAAGGTAACAAGAATGTAACCTTTGAAGGTACAACTATTAAAATTGATGGGAAGCCTATCACAGAATATACCTTCAAACAGGATTATTATTTTATGATGGGTGACAACCGCCACAACTCAGCCGACTCCCGTTATTGGGGCTTCGTGCCTATGGATCATGTGGTAGGAAAAGCTGTATTTATATGGATGAGCATGGACCCCAATCCGGAAAAATGGTATAATAAAATAAGATGGAAAAGGCTATTTAGTTTTGTGGATTAGTTTTGGGGCATTTAATTTTAAACTTTATTTAAGTTATATTTGTTACATGAACACTCCATTAGAAATAAAAGAAATTGCTTGGAAAAGATTGGAAGAGGCAAAAGTTCTATATAGAAACAAAATGTATGATGGAGCATTTTATTTAGCTGGTTATAGTGTTGAATTAATGTTGAAAGCAAAAATTTGTGAAAGTTGGGGAATTTCTAATTTATTTGCAATTGGAGAAAAGGTTAATCCTGAAATTTCTAAAATACGAGAGATTGTAAAAACACATTAATTAACTATTTTGCTTATATTAAATGGTTTAAAAACTAAATTTGACAAAGATAAGGCTAAAAATAAAAATTTATTTAAGGCAAATTCATTGTTATTTGAAAAATGGACAGAACAAGCTAGGTATTTCCCTTTAGGTACAATAAAAAAAGAAGAAGCCAAAGATTTAATTGATTTATTAAAACATAATAAAGGATTACTCAAATGGATAGAATTAAATTAGAAAGAAAATTGCACCAAGATTTCAAAGAAGGTTGCTTAAAAAAAGGTTATCCGTTAATTGATATTTGTTTGGAAGAAGCTTATCCTGGTGATTCTTCTACGTCATTTATTGTAAATATTATAGCTGATTGGGTAAAAGATATGGATTGTTCAAATGCATTGGATATTTTGATAGATGTGCTTTGGAACACAACAGAATTTGAATTTAGGGAGGCAATTTTTGCAATTAATGTTTTTTCTGATAAAACTACTATTCATTGTCAAAGTATTGATAATGTTAATGAATATTTAAATTCAGGAAGTGAAGTGTTAGTTTAAATATTTTTTTTCATTAACACAACCCATATTTTTTCCCAGCCATACTTTTTACAATCCCAGTAAATTCAAGGTTAAGTAGCAGGCTTGCCAGTTTATTCATGTGCAATTGACTTATCCAGGCCAATTCGTCAATTTGTATTTCACCTTTCTCTCGCAAAATTGAAATTACTTGTGCTTCATCATCTGTAAATGCTGATAAATCTAGCATTGGAGGTTTAACTTTTTGGTTTTTAGGAGAAGCAATATCCCAATTCATCACTTCAATAATATCTTTTACGGATGTGTATATTTGAGCTTTGTTATTTTTAATCAATAAGTTACAGCCTTCTGAAGTTGTTGTTCCAACATTACCAGGTACTGCAAAAACTTCTTTATGGTAGTTATTGGCAAATTCAGCAGTAATTAATGCTCCACCTTTTGCAGCGGCTTCTACCACAATTACTAGGTCACTCATTCCAGCTATTATCCGATTACGAGCAGGAAAAAATTTGGGTGACGGCTGCCTGCCAAAGCTTTGCTCTGATAATATTCCACCGTTTTCACACATCAAGTCAGCGGTTTTTTTATGAATTGCAGGGTACATAAAGTCTAATCCTGATGCCATCACGCCAATTGTAGGCAAGCCATATTTTAAGCTTGCTTTATGAGAAGCAATATCTATCCCATAGGCTAAGCCACTCACTATCAATGTGTTTTGGCTTTTAAATTCTTTTACTATTTCATCCGTGGTGCGCCTGCCATATTCAGTTGCATTTCGTGTGCCTACTATTCCAACGATTTTTGTTTCATTGAGATCTACATTACCTTTATAATACAAAAAGGCTGGCGAATCATAGTTTCTTTTTAACCTTTCCGGATATTCTTCGTCCGAATAAAATAATAATTTAACCTTTTCCTTTTCAGCTATTTGTAATTGTTTTTCAGCCAAAAGCAAGTTGTTTTTGTCAAGAATTTTCCGTGCAGTGGTTTCTTGAATACCAGGAATTTTTATCAATTTTCCAAGATTAGCTTTAATCACATTTTCAGCCGAACCACAATAGGATATTAGCTGACGAATTGTGATATCGCCAATTCCGTCAGATAAAATTAAAGCTAGTTGGTAAAGTTTTTCTTGGGGAAACATTTAAAGAAAGTAAATTTTGAGGTTCACTAAAACCGATGCAAAAATAGGAAATTGTTTTTTATTTTAAGAACTAAACTAAAAAACCCCAAAAGGGGCTTTCTAATAACAACCAACAGCACATACCTATGTCTTTAATCTAACGAATTTCTAATGTCTTGCAGAAAACTTTTTACTTTTGTCAATTTGTAAATGAGCAACTCATTCTCACCTTTTTTATGCTCTTTTGCTTGAATATAATTTTTTGCACCTTCAACAGTTAGCTTTTTTTCTTTTCTAACTGAAACTATTAAACGCACTTCCTTAATATCTTTTTCAGTATATTTCCTATCACCTGAGTCACTTCGTTTAGGCTTAAGATTTGGAAAATCCCTTTCCCAAGCTCTTAATGCAGACTCTGAAACTGAAAACATTTCTGAAACCTCCTTAATAGAATAATATAACTTATTGATAGTCTTACTTATAGCCATAATTTACATTTCGAAATTATAGGTTTTTAAATTATTAATAAAAATTACCTTTTACTACCAAATTCGTTGATTTTTCTTTATTTTATCAAAAAAAATACAAGAAAAATTTCATTTTGTAAATTTAGCTAATTCACAATTGTAAACAAGTTTTTTAGGTCTTTTTTTCGTAATTTTGTGAAAAATAAATAATTTATCCTGCTCTAATGCCCCCTCTGGGGTTTGAGGGCTTTACACTTATGACTTCCAGAGAGATCCGCCAACAGTTTTTAGACTTTTTTGTATCAAAAGGCCACCTTATAGTTCCTTCCGCACCATTAGTTGCCAAAAATGACCCCACCTTGATGTTCAATAACAGCGGCATGGCTCAGTTTAAAGATTTCTTTTTGGGAAATGGCACTTCTCCAAGCAAGCGAATTGCCGATACGCAAAAATGTTTGAGGGTATCTGGTAAGCATAATGATCTGGAAGATGTAGGTTTCGATACCTATCACCATACGATGTTTGAGATGTTGGGCAACTGGAGCTTTGGAGATTATTTCAAAAAAGAGGCATTGGAATGGAGTTGGGAGCTATTAACAGAGGTTTTTAATCTTCCTAAAGACCGAATTTATGTTTCTGTATTCGAAGGAAATGAAAAAGATGGCGTGCCTTTTGACCAAGAAGCATGGGATATTTGGAAAAGATTGGTGGGTGAAGACCGAATAATTTTAGGAAATAAGAAGGATAATTTTTGGGAAATGGGCGATACTGGTCCGTGTGGCCCATGCTCTGAAATTCATATCGATTTACGTGATGCTGAGCTAGTTGCCAAGCAATCGGGTAAGGAATTGGTAAATGCCGACCACCCACAAGTAGTGGAAATTTGGAATAATGTATTCATGCAATTCGAGAGAATGGCCGACGGGAGTTTGATTCCATTGCCAGCCAAACATGTAGATACTGGAATGGGTTTTGAACGCCTTTGCATGGCCATACAAGGCAAGCAGAGCAATTATGACACAGATGTTTTTTCAGAAACCATCAGTTTTGTAGCAGAAAAAGCAGGTAAAAAGTATACAAGCACTGATAAAGAATGGCACGATATTGCCCTTCGAGTTGTCTCCGACCATATTCGTGCTATTGCCTTTGCTATTGCCGACGGTCAATTACCGTCGAATAATAAAGCAGGCTATGTGATTCGACGTATTTTGCGCCGTGCAGTACGTTATGGTTATACGTATTTAGGTTTCCGTGAGCCTTTTTTAAATACCATTATTCCATTGTTAGCCAAGCAATTTGATGGTGTTTTTCCAGAACTAATTGCTCAACAAGATTTTGTGCAAAAAGTGATTTTAGAAGAAGAGAACTCATTTTTAAGAACTTTGGAAACAGGTTTGACAAGGCTAGATAAAGTGATTAAAGAAACACCAAAAAATGGGATTTTAAATGGTGAAATTGTATTTGAGCTTTCTGATACTTTTGGTTTTCCTTCAGATTTAACAGCTTTAATTGCTAAAGAAAATGGATTAGGAATCGATGAAGAGGGTTTTCAAAAAGCCTTACAAGAGCAAAAAGCTCGTTCACGAAAGGATTCAGCGAAAGAAGCTGCGGACTGGGTAATTGTTGCTGAAGATGAATCTGAATTTGAGTTTGTTGGTTATGATAATTTAGAATGTGAATCTTCTATTGTCAAATACAAAAAAGTAAAAACCAAAACTGGTGATGAATTTCATATTGTTTTAGACAAAACCCCTTTTTACGCCGAGATGGGTGGCCAAGTTGGTGATTCAGGTGAGTTGAAATTTTTGAACGGATTAACAATTTCTATTTCAGATACAAAAAAGGAAAATGATTTATTTATCCATTTATCATCAGATAAAAATTTCGAGCAAATAATCAGCACCAATAACCAACAACTCACAACAGCAAGGGTTAACAAATCTCGTCGTCAGCGAATCACCGAAAACCATACCGCCACCCATTTAATGTTGGCGGCTATGCGACAGGTTTTGGGAAGCCATATTTCACAAAAAGGTTCTTTTCAAAACGATGAGGTTACCAGGTTTGACTTTTCCCATTTTGCGAAAGTGACTGATGAGGAAATTCAGAAAATAGAACAAATTGTAAATGAAAAGATTAGAGAAAATATTGCATTGGATGAAAAGCGAAATGTGCCAATCAAACAAGCTGTTGATGCGGGTGCGACAGCTACTTTTGGTGAAAAATATGGCGATTTTGTACGTGTAATTACTTTTGATAAAGAATTTTCAGTTGAACTTTGTGGTGGAACACACGTGAAAAGTACTTCAGAAATTGGCTTGTTCAAATTTGTGGCGGAGAGCTCAGTTTCCGCTGGTGTACGGCGTGTGGAGGCTTATACGGGTGAAAAAGCAATTGCCATGTATGAAGAACAATTGGCAATTGTGAACGAACTAAAAGGAATGTTTAAAGGCCAAGCCGATATTGTAAAAGCTGTAAAAACCCTTTTAGATGAAAAAGCAGGCCTTTCAAAAACGGTAGAAGCTTTAGAAAACGATAAATTGCAACAAATAAAAGAGCGTTTGTATACTAAAATACAAACCGTTGGCAATATACAAATGATTGCCCAAATAGTAGAAGTGCCATCAGCCGAAGCATTAAAAACCTTGGCTTACGAACTTAAAGCCAAAATTGGCGATTTATATTGCGTTTTAGCAGCAGATATTGCAGGCAAACCACAATTAGCGGTAATGATTGCCGAAAACGTAATGACCACAAAAAGCCTAGATGCAGGCAAAATAATCCGTGAAATGGCTAAAGAAATTAAAGGTGGCGGCGGCGGGCAACCCTATTTCGCAACAGCAGGTGGGAGTGATGTGAGTGGGTTAAATAGGGCTTTGGAGGTTGGGAAGGGGTATTTAAGCTAAGAAAATAGTTTTTTTTAGTATATTTTAATATATTTGAGAAAAAGAATTCATGCAAACATTATCCGAAATAAAAAGAAATTTAATACTTCTAAGACCAATTTTAAATAAAAAATATCCTATTAACGAATTGGCTATTTTTGGATCTTATGCTAGAGGCGAAGCCACTGAAAATAGTGATTTGGACATAATGGTTGAATTCAGCAAGCCAGTTGGTTATTTATTTTTTGATCTTGCGAAAGAATTAGAAGAATATTTACATTTGAAGGTTGATTTAGTGTCAAAAAAAGGAATAAAACCAGCCTATTTTGAATCCTTAAAATCTGATTTGATTCATGTCTAAAAGAAATGAAATTTTATTAATAAATGATATTTTGAACTCTATAGGGAAAATTAAAAAATATTCGGTTGGATATAATTTTAATGAATTTCTTAATGATGACAAAACTATTGATGCAATTGAGCGCAATTTTGAAATAATTGGCGAAGCTTCCAACCAATTTTCAATGGAATTTCAAAATAAGCACCCTGATATTTCCTGGCATAGTTTAATTAGTTTTAGAAATAGGCTTATTCATGGCTATTTTGGTGTGGATTTAGAGATTTTATGGCAAATATTACAATATGAGTTACCTAATTTAGAGATGCAATTAGTTGAAATTTTGGAAGAAATGAATCCGTGAAATGGCCAAAGAAATTAAAGGCGGTGGCGGTTGTCAGCCTTTTTTTGCTTCAACAGGTGGGAGTGATGTGAGTGGGTTAAACAGGGCTTTGGAGGTTGGAAAGGGGTATTTGAAATAGGAATGTAAGCATAAAATTATTATTTTTAAGTTTGAAAAAAGGAAAAAAGTAAAAACTAAAAAAAACACTAACCAAACAATTTAAAATGTTTAATCACAAAACCATTTTGACCCAAATAATAATTATATTTTTTTTGTTTAACACGGCTTTATATTCCAATATCTTAACTTTTAAATCGAAACCGGATTCATTAAAATTAAGTAGACATTTTGTAAATCATTCAGTTTATAAAATGGACACCTTTAGGCTAGTAAACAATCCTATCGTTTCTAAAATGCAGCCTAAGGCAAAATATAATGTGTCATTAAATACTAATTTGAAAAGTTCTTCAAACTGCAATATTTCTTATTTACAAATTCAAGATGCATTAGGAAATGCATATTCTGGTGATTATATCTGTAATGGGCAACCAAAAACTCTATATGCAAAAGCTTTTGATTCAAACTTTAATCTAATTAATGGTGTAAGTTATCAATGGCTAAAAGATGGGTTGCCTATTCAAAATGCCAATCAAAACACCTTAGTGATTACAATTGGTGGTAATTATACTTTACAAAGCACCTCTCCATGTATCGTTTACAGTAGTATTTTCAATGTTTACGAAAATTATATCACTACTGGGATTTTAAGAGAAGTTGAAGATTTTTCTTGTATTAATACAAATATTAAATTAACAGCTTGGTACAATAGCAATTTATCAACCTACCAATGGCAAAAAAATGGTGTGGATATACAAAATGCCACTAATCGTATATATCAAGCAAATGAATCTGGCAATTATTCTGTAAAAATAATTGATGGCACTTGTAGTAGTAATGAAAATTATAGTATGAAATTAACCTTTTCTGACGCTTTAGTTGCTCCTTTAAATGTTCAAGATACCTTATTGTGTGGTGGGAATACAATTCAATTAAGTGGAACTAATTATGTAGGGTTGTCTTCATACACTTATAAGTGGTTCAAAAATGGACTTGAGATACCCAATAAAACTGAACATTTTTTAAATATAAATGAAGCCGGGGATTATAATTTGGTGTATCAAATGGGAAGTTGTATTAGCAAAAGTAAAACTGTGAAAATTTCAAATTCATCCAAATTACAAAAACCTTTTTTAACCAATTATGGCATCACTAGCATTTGTTCAGGATTTATTAATATCACACAAGTCACTAGTAATGATGGTACAAATATCTTTTGGGGCGATATGTACGGCACTTGGTATAGAGATAACCAGCTAATTGGAAGTAATTTGAGTAATTATAATGCTACCCAGTCAGGAGAATATAAAATGATTTATGGAAGTGGCGACTGTGCAGTTGAATCAAATACTGTTACTGTAAAAATTGGAGAGAATACTTTTGAGCCAAAAATTATTATTAATGGTGATGAAAATAAATTAAATATTTGTGGCAATACTGATTTTATAGTTTTAAGATTTCCAGTTTTTACACAGTTGTCAAATGCTATTTTTCAATGGAGGAGAAATGGAATAAACATACCTTTTGGAAATAATGATTTAATTTTTGTTCATGATCCAGGAGAATATAGCCTTTGGGTTTATAATGGTGGATGTATATCAGAATCCAACAAGATAGTAATCACAAAAAATTCAACTGTAAAAATTAAATCGGCAGAAAATAACATATTATGTAGTAATAAATTATTTAGCTTAAATACAGATATAGTTTTAGGAGCTTATAATGGGAGTTTTGTTTGGAGTAAAAATGGGATAATTATACCCAATCAAACCTTTGGCGATTTGTATACTACAGAATCTGGCTCTTATACAGTATCTGTTAATGAAAATGGTTGTAATGCAGTATCACAGCCATTTTATTTAAATGTAAACGTTCCTGAGGTTTTATTTACTGTAAACACTGGAAATTGGAATGACCCCAACAGTTGGATATGTGGACAAGTGCCCAATAGTCAAAAAAATGTTAAAATTGCCAGCGGTCATACCATCACACTACCAGACAATTTCACAGGCAATGCCAACAATATTGAAAACAACGGTAACCTTATTTTTGATCAAAATGCGGTTTTGAGTTTGACGGGGCAGTAATTATTTCAACTTTTTAAAACTGGCTAAATATCCACCGCCACTGGCTAAATGAATTTTTAATTTATCGCCTTTTTTTACCAATTTTTTAGTGATTTTATAGTCTTGGGCATTTCTGTTGGCATTTATTCCATCGGCACAAATGGTGGTTTGGTATTGGCCTTTTTCTAGGAAGTCTAAATTTATTTCAAAATCCTTTTCGGTCCAATCATTGATGGCGCCAATAAACCATTCTTTGGCATTGCGCCTAGCCTCTAAAATATAATTGGGGAATTTGGCATCCAACACTTTGGTTTCATCCCAAACAGTGGGCAGTTTTCCAAAGAAAGTCATCAATTCGGGATGTCGTAAGGCATCAGAAATATTGCCTGAAAACAGTTGGAGTGGGCTTTCATAAATCAAAAACATGGCCATTTGGTGCATAAGGGTACCTTGTGCCACTACTTTTTCCATTCCTAATTTGGCTGATTGCTTTTTGGTAGTATTTTGTAAAATACCTGGCTCATAGTCCATTGCCCCTGAAAACTGCCTTAAAAACGGCAATTGCATATCATGGTTTGGGTCGATAATGCTCGACCAAGCATTGTATTCTGAACCGGCTACCGCCTCACGGGTAAGCGCATTGGGGTGCGTTCGAGCAAAACCCGCTGGCTTTGGTGCGCCGTGGATCATCACCATCAATTCACGCTTTGCAGCTTCATCAGCGAAATTGGCCATAAAATTAATTGCTTTTTGGTCGTCACGGTCAATGAAATCGGTCATTACAATTTTCACACCCCATTTTTTGAATAAATCCAATGCTTCATTCATTTGCCTTTGCATGGTTTCGGCCTGAGTCCATAAAATAATGCCAATGTTTTTGGTTTTTGCATAGCGAATAATTTCTTGAACATCCATTCCTTTTGTGATTTTAAAAAGGTCGTTCACGTCGCTCCAGCCAGCGTCAAGCATCACATATTCTAGACCGAATTTATGAGCAAAATCTACATAATATTTATAAGTAGCTGTATTTAAGCCAGTTTTAAAATCAACGCCAAACAAATTCAAATCCGTAATCCATTCTTCGGTACTTTGGCCTGGCTTAATCCATGAGGTATTTTTAATGGTTGTTTCAGATGCCAGTCGGTAAACAATATCATTTTCTAAAATGGATTTATCTGTTGGTGATATGGCAATTATTCGCCAAGGGAATGTTCTTTTCCCAGACGTTTTTGCAATAAAATTTTCTCGCTCAGTTACTATTGATTGCCTGAAACCCTCACCACCAACCACTTTTTCTGTTTTTGGAAAGGGGGCAAAAACTCCTTTTAAAGTATTACTTTCAGTTTTTTCTAAAAACATTCCTGGGTAATCAATAATATCTGACTCTGTAAAAATAATTTTTAAGCTGTCAGAAATTTTAGCCATTATTGGTGAATAAAATAGTGTGCCGTTTTGCAAAGTGTCAATTTTGGCATTTTTATAATTATCCTCAAAACTCATATGAAACTTATCGGCATCGTCTCGTTTTTTTATTGTGGGGTAATAAAGTAAAGCGTTTGAAGGTATGGTGAAATTGGCATTTTCTTCATTGATAATCAGACTTTTATCTATATTAGTAGAAAATCGATATGCAATACCATCATTATAAGCTCTGAATATTAGGCTGAATTTTTCTTTAAAAGTTATTGCAATTTCATTATAAAAATTTGGAATAATTTTTCGCTTTTCCTTTAAAATTGGGAATAGATTTTCATTAACCGATTGGTAAATTACTGTATCAATTGTTGAATTTTTACCCAGTAATTGATTGTTTTCAACTTTTAAACTTGTGGCGAAAGAGGAAACTACAATTTGATTTTTAAAAAAAATAGAATAGGAAATTTGATCACCAATATTGATGACAATTTTAGTATTTTTATCAGGCGATAATAAAAGAAATTCTTTTGAATAAATTGGTGAAAAACCCAAAAGTAGAACATTGAAAATTAAGATTTTCCAATTTCCCATAAAACATTATTTCTTAGGAATCCCTTTTTCCATTTTACCAGCCTCCATTTTGGTGTATCCCGCTGGTAATATATACAAACTGGCTGGGTTGGTTCTTTTTTCAGCTTTTACCAATTGATTCACCATTTTGTTTTTGCCGATTGTCATTTCAGTTTTTACCATAATGCCGTCTGCACCTTGGCTTTTCATTTGAGCGTATATTTTGTCGGAAACAAAGTTTTCACTTGCTTTTGATAGCGTTTCCATCACTTGGTAGCCAGGTATATCTTTAGTCGTCCACATGTCGGATACCATTTTGTTAGCCATTGTCATTTTTACATGTGTGCAATTGTAGCCTCCCACTTTTTCCTTACCGACAAATTCAAATTTCACATCATCGGGCCTTGCTTTTTTCAAATCTGTACTCGATTCTGTATAGGTTTTGCTGGTCATATTGTACGTAATCATGGTATTTTTTCCTTTCGGCATCAGCATTACGGTGGTCATTTTACCCACTTGCGGTAGGTTCATTTCCATTTCCATACGTATGCCTGAAGATGATGAGGTATAAATTTTATTTGTTGCCTTCATTGGTCCTGTCATCTGGTACTCAAGGTACATGTCTTGTGAAAAGGTATTAAAAGTAACAACAAGAGAAGAGAAAATAAAAATCAGAATTTTCATGATTATTTTTGATTAATTGTAATAGCAAAAATTTACCTGTCAAAGATATAAAAATCATTGAATAATGCTCCTAATAAAAAATGCTTCAAATCTGATATTTGTTTTTTTTCTTATTTTTCAACATAAGCAAACATAGCAAAACCTCTCATATGGTAAAGTTCTTGAAATGTTGATGCTGGAAATGAGGGGACAGAGTGTGAGCCTGAACTAACTCGTGAACCTTCTATAGTAATTGATTTATTGGTATATGGAAAAATATTTGCACTACCCACTTTGCTGGCATTATATATAGAATTGCTTCCTGAAAACACTGAAATGATATATTTTTTACCAATTCCCAATTCAATTGGGTTTGGGGAAATTTTCACCGAGCCTATAGATCCAATCGCTTTCTGTTCAACTTCGCCCTGATAAATTATACCGGTACTTTGTGGATTCCAGATGGTTACTTTGTATTTCCCTATTTCTGGCATAAATACTATTAAATGGGTGACTTTTATATCTTTAGATACTGTAAACTGGTATCCGGCATCACCTGGTGAACCTATTTCTTTTGCATATGAGAGGGAGGTTTGGCCTAAAAATTCTGTAATAAATGGTCCGGCCCCTGCTGATATTTTTGTGTTTACTTTTCCTTCTGCACTGCCATTTGAAACAGTTAAAGTAATAATATAATCCCCTACTTTGTCGGGGCTGAATTCAGGTTTTACTTTGTCTGCATTGATGATATTGGCAGTGCTGCCAGCTGGTTTTGTATTAAATGACCATTTATAAGTCAAACTTGTACCAGTGGGGTCAGTTGAAGCAGATCCATCCAAAGCTACTAATTCGCCCACAAATGCAACTTGGTCATCACCTGTATTTGCAGTCGGCGATTTAGGCGAGGGAGTTGAATCTTTAGTTTTATTGCAACTTTGTAAAAGAAATAATAAATTAAGAATCAGAGTGCATATGATAATCTTTTTCATAATTGTAACAGTTTATAATTTCAAAAAAAAAGTATATCTAATAATCTTTTTCAAATGTATGCTAATTTATTAGGTACTGCAATCCCCTAAAAGGGGGATTTTAACATTTAATTTTAAGGGTAAGTGTTTGATATTCAATTTATCATAGATGTATTTTAATCATAAGAATGCAAAAAAAAGGGATTGAACTTTTCGGTTCAATCCCTTTTTTTATAGAATATTGTTCTAATACAATTTTGATTTCTGAACCTTAACAGTTTCATCTTCAATGTATTCGTCATAAGTCATGAGTTTATCTAAATGGCCTTTTGCCGTAATTTCAATGATACGATTGGCAACTGAATTGGTCAAAGCGTGGTCATGGCAAGTAAAAAGTATTGTGCCCGTAAAGTCAATCATACCGTTGTTCAGCGCCGTAATCGATTCTAAGTCAAGGTGATTGGTGGGTTCATCGAAAAGTAAAACGTTGGATGATGAAAGCATCATTTTGCTAAACATACAACGTTGCTTTTCTCCACCCGAAAGAACAGTACATTTTTTCAAAGCTTCTTCGCCTGAAAACAACATTCTTCCCAAAAAACCACGAATAAAGCTCTCATCTTTATCTTCAGAATATTGACGAAGCCAATCCACCAAAATCAATTTATCATCTGTAAAATATTGGCCGTTGTCGTTTGGTAAATAGGCTTGCGATGTAGTTACACCCCACTTAAAATCTCCAGAAGTGGCTTTTTTCTCGCCCATCAAAATATCCATCAGAGCAGTAGTGGCCATGCCACCTTCACTAAAAATGGCAACTTTATCACCTTTGTTTATCGTGAAACTTAGGTTTTTGAATAGAAAACTGCCTTCTTCTGTCTGGTAGCTTAAATTATCAACTTGCAATAATTGGTCGCCTGCCTCACGCTCAGGCTTAAAGTTAAGGAATGGGTACTTTCTTGAAGATGGTTTTATATCTTCTACTTTCAACTTTTCTAACATTTTTTGACGAGAAGTAGCCTGTTTCGACTTCGCCACATTGGCTGAGAATCGACGAATAAATTCTTCTAATTCTTTGCGTTTTTCATCTACTTTCTTATTTTGATCACTACGTTGGCGCAAGGCTAACTGACTTGATTCGTACCAGAAAGTATAGGTACCACCAAAAAGAGTGATTTTCCCAAAGTCCAAATCGGCAATATGGGTACAGACATTGTCTAAGAAATGTCTGTCGTGACTTACCACTATCACCGTATTTTTAAAATTAGCCAAGAAATTTTCCAACCAAGCAATACTATCGATATCCAAGTTATTGGTAGGTTCATCCAATAATAAAATATCAGGATTGCCAAAAAGTGCCTGCGCCAAAAGCACCTTGACTTTCATTGATCCATCCAAATCTTTGAGTAAACTAAAATGGTATTCTTCCTTTATTCCCAAACCAGATAAAAGCGAGGCTGCATCAGATTCTGCCTCCCAACCATTCATTTCTGCGAATTCTGCTTCTAAATCTGCTGCACGATTTCCATCTGCCTCGGTGAAATCTTCCTTCAAATAAATGGCATCTTTTTCTTGTTGCACTTCATAAAGGCGTTTATTGCCACGGATCACCGTTTGTAATACCTCAACCTCCTCAAATTCGAAGTGATTTTGGCTCAAAACTGACATTCTTTCTCCAGGATTCATTGATATTGAGCCAGTTGTTGACTCCAATTCGCCTGCTAAAATTTTTATAAAAGTGGTTTTACCGGCTCCATTGGCACCGATAAGTCCATAGCAATTGCCTTCAGTGAATTTAATGTTTACTTCATCAAACAAAACTCGCTTACCAAACCGAAGCGAAACATTAGAAACATTTAACATATTTTATTTTTTTACAAACTAAGAAATATTGAAATAAAGTGGAATAGTTCAAAAATTGAAAAATATAATTACTTTATTATCAGTAACTTATATGAAATTTTAATTCTAAAACTTAATTAAATGCAAATTTACGAAATAGATAGGAAAAATCGAGTTTGTGAAATGATTAAATTATTTTTTGAAGAGGTCTTATTGTTTTTGTGGATCTTGGTGGTTATACCAAAAGTCAATATTTTAAATTATTTTCCGAAATAGTTTAAGATAGTGTGAAATCTTTAATTGCACACTTTATTAAATTTTTAAAAATTGAATTAGGATTTGATTTAGGATATTTGCTTAAATTTTTTTTACTTCTTTATGTAACGCTAGAAATTTTTTTGAATATTTTACATTACTTGTTCCTAAATAGCAAAATTCTAAAATATTAAGATATTGTTTTTCAGCAATCTCGGACCAAATTATTTTTAATTTAGCTATTTTTAAGCTTTTTTCATGACATCTTCATGAGAAACTATCCCGCCGTTTTTAATATCGCCCAAACTCATTTCAAGTATTTCAATTTGGTAATAACTCAATATTTCCGCTGGTTGTTACCTGAAATCCACAATATTTGATAAATCAAGCGATAGATCTTTGTTTTTTATGGATTTACTATTTTAAATTAATCCTGTTCTTAATTGTTCTAAAGTTGCCATAATTTTATTTTTTTTAAATTTAATTAAAAAGAAAAAGTTGTAAAAATTAAGTTTTAGCAAAAACCTTATTTTGTTTTGCCCAAAAATTATTGAAAAATGGAGCGAAAGTATTTTTCTTTTCCAAGGTTCTTTTACTATTTTTCAAAATAAACTTTTCATGAAAATCTAACGCTTCATTTGTTAATTGTTCAAATTTACTATTGATTTCTAGGTTAGGAAATTTTTGATGCGCTAGTTCATAAATTAACTTTTCATCTTGTTCGATTAGTTCATTTTGAAAAGTGATAAATGCTTTTTCTGTTAATGATTTAATTTGTGAATAGTTTTTTAAAGCCAACCTATTGAATTGCTCAACTTTCCACCAAAATGAATCATTTGGTTTTGCTTTTGAAATAGAAAAATTAAAATTTCCGCCTAAATATACCGGTTTAAAAAGCGACAAACAAGGATTAGAACTTCCTGTAATCCAAATAGTTGGCATTACTTTTTCACGAATTTCTACCACTATACTCGAAACCGTATGTGAGGTCGAAAGTATTCCCGTGGCATGCATACATAAGTCCTTTGTCGTTGATTTTGACGGTTGAAAGTCCAAATTATGATGTGATTTTAAAATATTCATGGCATCCAAAACTTCCATATTACCTTTATTTATACCCCCTTTTTCAAGGCTAGTTTTTTGTCGAGTATAACATGCCGAAGCCCAATTCATAAATTTATTTGAATATACTTTTGCAAAATTAAATTCAGAACCTGCTTTATTCCAGCCTTTTTTAATTGCAAAATTTATTGCGTTTTCAGAAATCAAATCATAATCAGTCTGTATCGAAAGTCCATTAGAGATACTTGCAAAGTTTTTTACCTTTCTCGCTACCCATTGAATATCAGCCGTTTCCAGTATCCAAGCTTCTATTTTGTCTGCAATAATAAATGAGTTGTGATAGAAAAAATTTTTATCCTCATAACCAGAGCAAGCATTTTGGCCATATTTTTCTAATAATTCTATCACCAAATCTAAAGCACTTTTTGCCGTTCTTGTTCTTTCCAAAGCGAGTCGAACTAAATCCATACCAGTGAGCCCAATATTCTCTTTTTTTATCTTTATTTTGGTAAAAATAGCCTCATTGCCAATCGCAACACCATGTTCATTTACCCCCATTTCAGCACCCCACATCCAAAAAGGTTTTGATAATATTACTTCAAATGTTTCATTAACTTGGGGGATTTCGATATAAGTACATTTTAGAGATTTTTCTGAAATGTTTTTTCTTAAAAAATGGACAATATCTTGAGCTTCGTTAGGTTCACGATCTGAGTTTTTACCAAAAATTACACTTCCATTGGCTGTAAAACTGGGTAAGGCAATAAAAGAATCGCACATATTTGTATTATTATAGTTCAAATTTAGATTATTTTTCAAAAACATTCTAAATTTGAGTGTCTTAATGAATATTTTGAAAGAAATAAAACAAATATTGAGTGAAAAATATGGAGGAAAAATCCGTGTTAGAGTTTGTGGAATTTGTGAAAAAAATAATAATATTTTGCTAATAAATCACAAAGCATTAACTTTCAACGATATTTTTTGGACTGCCCCAGGAGGAGGAGTGGAATTTGGTGAATCTATTGAAAATGCTTTAAAAAGGGAGTTTTTTGAAGAAACTGGGCTTGAAATTCAAGTTGGTGACTTTTTGGGCATTTTCGAGTTTATTGAAAATGCATTTCACGCCATTGAATTATTTTACAAAGTAAAAATAATTGGTGGTAAGGAAAAATTAGGAACTGATCCAGAGTTGGAATATATTATTTTTAATGAAATGAAATGGATGTCGAAATCAGAAATTTCTAATTTGAAAAAAACAGAAAAACATAAATATTTTAGATAAATACTTATTGATAATCAATTATCTATACATGAATAGAACAGCTTTATTTCCGGGTTCATTTGATCCATTTACTCGTGGGCATGAAGACATCGTTTTGCGAGGATTATTACTTTTCGATGAGATTATAATTGGTATTGGTAGTAATCAAACTAAAAAGCGATATTTTGAAATTGATTTCATGAAAGCTAAAATTGAAGAAACATTCGCAGGAAAAGCGGTAAAAGTAGTTGCTTACGACAACCTAACAGCCAATGTAGCTAGGGATTTAGGTGCTAAATTTATATTAAGAGGTCTCAGAAATACTACTGATTTCGAATATGAAAACTCAATCGCTCAAGTAAATAAAGAACTTGTGGAGGGGTTAGAGACAGTTTTTTTAATTACCACACCAAAATTGGCTCCAATTAGCTCAACCATTATTCGTGATTTGCACCGATACGGAACTGTGGTTGATAAATATTTGCCATATAAATTATAGAAACCGAAAAGTATCAAATAAAATTAAAAAAGCTCTTCTTTTTCCATTTCAAAATATTGTTTCAATACAAATCTGATAGATGAATAAGTATTGGCCATAGCATTTTCAACTTTTTTGGTCGGCATCCATTCCAAATGTTCGATATCTTCCTCATGCTGAGGTTTCATTGCAGAATCATCCTTGCATATCATTTTGTACCATTTAGTTCGCTTTAAAATTCCTTTTCCATTTAATGAATAAGTATGCCACGTGGTGCAAATTTTAAAACCTAGTTTTGCTTTTACGCCTGTTTCTTCGAAGACTTCACGAACGGCCGCTATTTTACTTGATTCGTTTTTTTCTAATTTGCCTTTTGGTAAGTCCCATTTACCAAGGCGATGAATCAATAAAATAGTATCATCCTTTTCCACAACTCCCCCTGCCGCTTTTAATATCGTATAAAAACTTTCAACCTGTTCAACTGTTTTTTCTTTGTCTTTTACTGCAATTGTAATGGAATTAAAATCAGTAAAATGTTTGGTGTTTAAAAAGGAAAAAAGTCGCTCAATAGACTTAGCATCAGCATTTAACAAAAGGGTATGTCCGGTTATTTTCTCTGGTTTTAGAGGTGAAATTCTTATGTCTTCAACTCGATCATAGTACTCAGAATAGGCCAATTCAGTGGCATATTTATCAGTAATTATCTTCACAAGCCGGTCGTTGATAAATATGTTCATTTTTTGGAATTAGGAATTTTTTTTATTGGAAAAAGGTTTGCAAAATTAATATAATTGTTTTAAAAAATGGGTTTATAAATATTTAAAAATTGGCATTTCTTTTGGTTTTATTTAACTTTGTTATATGCAAAATCAAGAAATCGCCGGAAGAGTAGCACAAATACTTTTAGAAGTGAAAGCAATAAAACTAAGTCCCGAAAAACCTTTCAAATGGGCATCGGGCTGGAACTCGCCTATTTATTGCGATAATAGAGTTGCACTTTCATTTCCTGATGCTAGAACTACCATAAAAAATGCATTGGTCGAAACAATTAAAGCTCAATTTCCTGATTGTGAGGCCATTGCTGGTGTAGCTACAGCTGGAATCCCCCAAGGAGCGTTGGTAGCAGATGCTTTGAATTTGCCTTTTATTTATGTGCGACCTGAGCCCAAAAAGCATGGTATGGGCAATCAGATAGAAGGTAAAATTGAAGTTGGACAGAAAGTAGTATTAATTGAAGATCTCATTAGTACCGGCGGCAGCTCACTTAAAGCAGTTGATGCTCTTCGTGAAGCTAGTATTGAAGTGCTTGGAATGGTTGCAATATTCACTTATGGTTTCCCAATTGCGGATGCTAATTTTAAAGAAAAAAATGTAAAATTAGTAACTTTGAGTACCTATGAAGCTCTTTTACCAAAAGCTGTTGAAATGGGCTATGTAACTGAATCACAATTGGTTACATTGGTGGAATGGAGGAGGGAGCCAGGGGCGTGGGGGTATAATCACTAATTATTGAATTTTGAGAATATTTTATTATTTTTGTATAATAAAAAGAAAAAATTGAACCTATTTTCGAACCATTAAACCACAGAATTAATAAACTAAATTGTTTTCCTAACCAAAATGAAAAAAATATTCCTTTTCACTTTCTTACTTTTTGTAGGTTATAAATCGTTTGCAGCTTTTTCTGGCAAATCAAAAGAAATAATAGTTACACAATGCGAAATAGCTACGGTATTTATTTCAAATGGAAGCGATTTACCACATTACTTTGGTTCTGATTTTTTGTGTCCAGGGAAGTCAAAAACCTATTATGCGGTCGCAAAAAATAATGCAAATGAAAAAATAAATCAAAATTTAACTTATCAATGGCAAAAGGATGGGATAGATATTCCGAATGAAAATAATTTGAGCTATATCGTAAATTCTCCTGGTAATTACAGTGTAATTGTTAGTCAGAATGGATGTATTGTAATTGGAAATTTAACAGTCAGTGATTATAGTTTTGCAAATTCAATTAACTATGTTTATGGCGATTCTTATGCATGTGAGGGCACTACAAAAAAATTGGAAGCTACCTATACAAGTAATTCAACTACTTATCAATGGTTTAAAAATGAGGTTGCAATTGTAGATGAAACAAATAGAACTTTAACCGTTAGTACTTCAGGTAATTATAGAGTTAATGTATCAGATGGAGCTTGTAATATATATCAAGATTTAGACAAGAGTATAACATTTTCAACCGGATTATATTCGCCAATCATTGCCGCTTACGGTGATACTACACTTTGTAGTGGTAGCATTGTAGTATTAAATGCCCATATTGTTAATCATCATCCTGACCAATATCAATACCAGTGGCAGAAAGATGGGGTGGATATACTAGAATCTGAAAATAGCGGTGCAAAAAAAGTAAATTTTGCACCAAACATACCAGGGAATTATAGAGTAATTTATAAACAAGGTAACTGTGTAAGTGCAAGTAAAATTCAACAAATAGTGAGCTCAGATAAAGCACAAAAACCTGTAATTACTACTAAAAATATATTTTCAAATGAAAATGCTACTGAAGTTTGTAATGGGTTTATTGAAATAAAACAAATTAATAAAATAGATTACGAAACCGCATTTGCAAATGGCAACTATAATGATTATGGCGGAATGAGTGGAAAATGGTATAAAAATGGAGTTGAAATAGTAAATGTAGTAATTGGATATTTGAATGATAATAAATACTACGCAAATTCAGCTGGAACCTATACA
>JANMZR010000415.1:0-2568 GCA_031383555.1 Cytophagaceae bacterium
ATATAGCAGTTATTGAGGTTGGGCTAGGAGGGAGGCTTGACTCTACGAATATAATAACTCCTTTATTGTCGATTATCACAAATATTTCTGATGATCATAAGCAGATTTTAGGTGAAACCTTGCCTGAAATTGCCTTAGAAAAGGCTGGGATTATCAAAAAAAATGTTCCTGTGGTAGTTTCCATGACTCAACCAGAAATAGTACAAATTTTCCAAGAAAAAGCAAGTAATTTTAAAGCCGAGATATACTTTGCCGATAAGAAATATAAGGTTTTAAAAAGTACCGTAAATAGTAATTATCAAAAAATAGAAATTGAAGAAACAGAAAGTAAAATCCACAAAACAATAAATTTAGATTTATTGGGTACTTATCAAATGTATAATGTTTTAGGAGTATTGCAAGCTGTAGAAATTCTAAAAGAATTGAATTTTAAATTATTAGAATCTGCAGTAAATTTTGGCTTGGAAAGTGTTTGTAAAAGCACAGGCTTATTGGGTCGCTGGCAGAAACTTAACGAAAATCCATTAGTAATTTGCGATACTGGCCATAACAGTGCAGGTATTTTAGAAGTTGTTAAAAATATTAATCTTCAAAAATATAAAAAACTACATATTGTTATTGGTTTTGTGAAAGACAAGGATATTGACAATATTTTGAAATTATTACCTATTGATGCCATGTATTATTTTTGCAATGCTGATATTCCACGGGCTTTGGACGCTGAAAAATTATACTTATTAGCATCAGAATTTGGTTTTAATGGCAAATATTATGATTCGGTAAATAATGCTTTTATTGAAGCAAAAAAACAGGCAAATATCGAAGATTTTATATTTGTTGGAGGTAGTACCTTTGTGGTGGCTGATTTCCTCAAATATTTACAAAATGAGATAAATGGGTAGGAAAAAACTAGAAAGAATAATTTCAAATAAAGATCGGAATAATTTATTTCAGTCAACACATCAAGAGTTTTCAGCATTAAAAGGGAAATGGTTTGAGTATTTCAAAAATAACAACCCTATTGTAATTGAATTAGGCTGTGGAAAAGGCGAATATGCTATTGGTATGGCAAAAATGTTCCCTGAGAAAAACTTTATTGGAATTGACTTAAAAGGTGACCGCCTGGCAGTTGGGAGTGAGCAAGCAATAGAATTTGATTTAAATAATATAGCTTTTTTACGAACCAATATTCTAGAATTGGAGGATTTTTTCGATATAAATGAAGTTTCAGAAATCTGGATTACTTTCCCAGACCCACGTGCACGCCTACGAGATGCCAAACGTAGGCTTACTTATGAGCGCTTTTTGAAAATGTATAAAAATATATTGAAACCCAATAGTACCATTTATTTGAAAACTGATAATATTGATTTTTTTAATTTTTCTATTGAATCACTACAAAACTTTGGAGTAAAAGAAATAGCCACTACAAATGATCTTTATCAATCAACCTTAAAAGATATTTCTTTGGGAATAAAAACCCGTTTTGAAAAGATTTTTGTAGGAAAAGGATTTAAAATAAATTTTTTGAGGTGTATTTTAATTTAAATATTTTGGCAAAAAAAAAGGAAGACTTTTGCCTTCCTTTTTAATAAATTTTAGTTAAATACTAAGCCATCAAACCAGCAAAATACTTCACAGTTCTTACCAATTGGCTTACATAACTCATTTCATTGTCGTACCAACTTACAGTTTTTACCAATTGGTTGTCGCCAACTGTCATTACTTTGGTTTGAGTTGCATCAAATAAGCTTCCAAAATGTGTACCAATGATATCGGTACTCACAATTTCGTCTTCATTATAGCCAAAAGACTCATTTGAAGCGGCTTTCATTACTGCATTAACTTCTTCTAACGTAGTTTTCTTTTTCAAAATGGTTACTAATTCGGTTAAACTACCTGTAATAGTTGGTACACGTTGTGCTCCACCATCTAATAGGCCTTTCAATTCCGGTAATACTAAACCAATTGCTTTGGCAGCACCTGTGCTATTAGGAACAATATTAGCTGCAGCAGCTCTTGCACGGCGCAAATCGCCTTTTGGATGTGGTGCATCTAAAGTATTTTGATCATTTGTATAAGCATGAATAGTAGTCATAGTTCCCATTGCAATACCAAAGCTATCATTTAATGCTTTGGCCATTGGGGCTAAGCAGTTGGTTGTACATGATGCACAGCTTATTATTGTTTCAGTACCATCCAATATATCATGATTTACATTGAAAACTACAGTTTTTAGGTCGCCGGTCGCTGGAGCGCTAATGATTACTCTTTTGGCACCAGCTGTAATATGAGCTGCGGCTTTATCTTTATCAGTAAAAAAACCAGTACATTCTAATACTACATCGACCTCATGTGCTCCCCAGGGTATTTCTGCAGGATTTTTCTGAGCATAAATTTTAATTTCCTCATTATTAACAATTATGCTATTTTCAGTATGATTTACTTCCTGATTAAATCTACCTTGAGCACTATCATATTTCAATAAATGAGCTAAAACTGATGGACTTGTTAAGTCGTTTATTGCTACTACATCAATTCCAGGCATATTATATATTTGTCTATACG
>JANMZR010000006.1:0-5533 GCA_031383555.1 Cytophagaceae bacterium
GTAGTTTAATGACTCCGCTTGTGCTCATTTATATTGGTTTGGCCGTTCAATTTAAAGAGGGTAAAATTAAATTGGTAAGCTCGATATTGTTTTTTAGGGCGGGCATTAGTTTATTATTTAGTTTGGCAGTAATTAAACTAGCTAATATTACTGACCAAAATTTGGCTCTTTTGGCCATAGTGGTGCCGTTAAGTTCATGTAGTTTTTGGCCTTTTGCCCATATTTCGGGTATTAATTTGAAAGAAGATAATGATGAAATCGTACGTGAAAAAAGGACTTTTGATGTAAATTTGGCCATTTTGATTTTGGCATTTTCATTACCTTTTTCTACTATTTTGGTTATGGGAATACTTGCCTCAGGGGCTTTTTTTACAAATGATTTGCCGATTTTGGGGCTAAGTTCTTTATTGATATTTTTAGGTTTAGCCCCTCATGTATTGAAAAAATTTAAAGCCTACTACAAAAACTCATCCAAAAAATTAAAATATTTCGAATCGGTTTTTGACAATTAGCTAGCTAGTTTATTCTAAAAAAAATTTCAACTATTCCTTAACTATTACTATCAACTAATGGCCATTTTTACCAGATCTGCGGTATTTTTGGCCTTAGTTTTATTCATCATATTGGCGGGCTGGTTGATAACTGTTTCAGAAATATTTTGATGGTTTTTTCGTCATTATCCTATAATGCAATCTGAGCAAAAAATTAAGCCGTCTAATTTGAAGGCTTACTTTTTTTCTTATTTTACTTTATGTTTATTTACCTCTCGAAACTCAAAACACTACCAATTCCAATTTCATTTTCCTTATTGATTTTTATCAAGTATTTACCTGACGGCAAATCAGTTACATTTATTTCAAACTTGTTTTGCCCTTTTATCCCAGTTAAATTATTGATTTTCAATACTCTACCTAGTATATCGAACCATTCCAATTTTATTTTACCTGATTGATCAATAGGAATTTCAATACTAACTATATCCGTTTTTGAAGGATTGGGATATATTTTAGGTAAATAAACTTCTTCAAAATCTACAGCAATAACTCTCGATAATGAGTTTTTTCCATCCAAATCTATTGCTTTTAACCTATAATAATTTAAACCTAAATTTGGAAATAAATCAACATAATTATATGTTAATTTTTCAAGACTATTGGTATTTTTAGAAGAAATTTTAGCCAATTCAATAAATTTCTGTCCATCGTCTGATCGCTCAATTATATAATAATTATTCTGTTTTTCTGAAGCTGTTTCCCAATCTAATTCTACAGTTTTTCTAATTTTTTGACCAGTAAAGCTAATAAGATTTACATCCAATGGAGGGCAAGCAATAAACCTAATTTCACAAAGGTTTTCACTACATGCTACGCCATTACAATACCCAGTAAGCGATACAGTGTAAGTGCCAGAACTTGGTGTAAATGTAAAAGGTAAAGAACCAGTATAGGGCCCTCCTGGTCCAGTTATAACAAAAGTAGCGTCAGAACTACAGCCAGTAGGAAGGCAATTATAAGTTGCATTTAAGGTATAAGCACCGCTACAACTAATGGTCTGTGTTTGACCACATAATATCGTTGTGGTAGTTATTGGCGGTTTTACTGTGGTTAGGGTAATTGGCCCCCAACTACTGCCCTTACAAGTACAATTTGCACAGTCCTCAAAAGTTGGAACTGTAACTTTATACGTTGGGCTTGTGCTTGTACAACTTGTAGCGGGGTCAGTCATTGTTATATAATAGGCGCCAGACAGCACTCCTGTTGGTAGGTTTGTATAATCCAAACCACCGTTAGTTATAGGAGGCCCTGTAATTGGTGTTCCCGAGGGTGAATTAAACCATGCCACATTATAACTCGGTGCAAAAAAACCAATTAATGGCCTTGGAGCATATATTGCAAACGGATTCATGGCATTATGGCATTCACACAAAATATCATCACAATAATGAGGATATAATAATACAGATGGCTTTTTGTTAATCACAAATATGGCACTTGAGCTTGAGCAGCCAGTAGTTAGATTTGTATTTGTCGCTATATAACCACCAGCTGCTGAAGTAGTTATTATATTTCCAATTTGTCCTGTATTCCAAGTTGTATTAGTTGGGCTACCTGGTGTCGCCGTTAAAGTATAAACTGTACCTTCACAAACTGGGAATATTGGTGCACTTGTAATTACTGGAATTGGGGGATTAGGATTAACTTCAACTATTATCTGACATATGTCTTGGCAACCGTATTGATTGGTATGTACTAAGAAAAACGTTGTGGTTGCGGCCACAAAAGTAGAAAGTGTAGAAGCTGGGCTACCTGGCAATTCATTAATTGGTAATATTGAGCCAGCATACCATTGAGAAATATCAGCTCCAATATGGTTAACACTTTTTAAAGTAATTAGGCCACCAGGTGCACATAATTTTTTTGAAGGTATTACTGCAATTTTAGCAATAGGTTTTGCAACATTAATGACAGGAACTGAATTTGAAGTGCATATACATCCGTTGGCATTGGTTACTTTAACCCTAAATATACCTGGCGTTGAAGTACTATAGGTGCTTACATTATTTGTCCCACTAGCTGCAATCCAATTGCCTAATACAAACTCTTCCCATAAATAGGCAACGCCTGCAGGAGCAGTAAGGGTAGCTGAGCCTCCTGGACATATATAGCCGGGGCTTATCGTGCAGGTACTTCCTGCTAGTATAGCGCCTGTAATGGAAGTTGTACAAACATTTCCTTGGAAATCAACTACTGATAATTGAATTGTATTGGCTGGATTCGTTGCATTATAAATATGAGTTGAATTGGGTGTATAAGCAAAGGTGCCGTCACCAAAAGCCCAAGTATATGTATTAAATATAGCTGGATTTGAGCTGAATGAAACAGTATTTCCTGTACAAACTGGTAGAGGGGTTACAAGCATTGATAATGGAGTATATAAAATATTTTGCGTATAAATGTCTGAGCAAATTATTCCAGCTCCATTATTATAGGTTACAGTTAAACTAACGGAATACGTACCAGCACCACCAGCAAAACAATGAGGTGGGGGCGACTCTAAAGTACTAGTATTTGCAGCACCAGAAGTTGGGTCACCATAATTCCAAAGATAGGTGAAAAACCCAGAAGGCCCTAGTCGCACGGAAGTGTTAGAAACAGTAAGGCAGCCTGCACAGCTTAATGATGTACTAAAAGATGCATTTAAAGGCACCGTAACTGATGTTAAGGTGCAATTTCCAATGCATGAAGTAGGATTTATATTTGGCGGGCCTGCGCAAAATTTCACACAATAAACGCCTGCAGTTGTATAGGTATGTAATATTGGTACGCCTGAAGTACCACTAACCAAAGGAGAGCCGTCACCAAAATCCCAGGTAAGCGTAGCCCCAGTTGGATTTGCTGTACCTGTAAATGAATAATCAAAACAATTTAACTGAGTAACATTTGTTATTATAGGATTATTAATATCAGGGCAGCACACTTTTTCAACAAAATATTGGATATGTCGTATGCAGCCTTTGTATTGTACAGTTACAAAATAGGAGCCATCTGCAGTCGCAGTAAATATATTTGAAGTAGCACCAGTTACAATTGGTCCAGCTACTAATGTGCCAGAAGGATAAACACCCGAGTACCAATTATATGTAAAAGTTCCAGAACCAGGTGCAGCCACCTGAACTAATAATGCTTTCTCTAAACCTACTCCATTGCAAGTCGAAACTGCACAATTAGTAGCCAATTTGAATGGATCGGCTACTAAAATTTTATCTGTATAAGTGCAGCCTCCTGCATTAGTAACGGTTAGAAAATTAAACCCTGAAGTTGTAGTATAACTAGGGTTTGTAATTGCCCCTGATGGCGACCATAAATAGATTGGGCTATTTGCCACAGCACTTGCAGTCAATTGAGCACCCGCTGGAGGACCAATATCGCATATATCACCTGTTTGAGAGAGCGTAAAGGTAAATTTTGGATAAATTGTAATATTCAATAATGATGTAACTGCCCCACAAGCTGTTGTACCTTGAATTGAAGTTGCCACCCATGGGCCAGCTCCAACACCTCCATGCCAAAGAATAGTAGCAGAACTAGTACCTTGCCCAGCTGTAATTGTACCTAAACTTGCTGGAGTAATTGACCAAGTAACTGGCTCACCAGGAGGTAAATTGCCTCCGGTAATTGTATAAGTTTGGCTACCATCAACGCAAACATTTAATGGGCCTGTAATATTGCCAGTTACTGTTACTGCAGCAACATTATAGGTTACAATTGGTGACGGGCAAGTGGGGAAAGTAGTTCTTTCTAATACTACCGAAATTGTACCTCCCAAAGCTGTCCAATTAATGTTGGCAACATCACCTGTTACCGTAGTTAATGCTCCTGGCTCAAAAGTACCTATACCGGCAGTAATGGTCCAAGTATAATAATAGCCTGATGGAGCAGGTGTACTCATCGCATAAGATACAATACTATTTAAACAAACATTTGCAGGCCCTGTTATATTACCGGGTGCTGGTGTTGCTGTTAAAACTTCAACATTAAATGACTGTGGTATAGGACTATTGCAATAAGTATTGGCAGTTTCTGTCACAGTTGCAATATATGTTCCCGTATTTGCAAAGGTAGGTGAAAAAATAGCGCCTGGACCTGAGATTGGAGTTACACCAGTTGTAGGTGCAACTGCCCAGTTAAACGTGCCAGCAGTTGGAAATACTGAAAGGCTTGCTGCACCATTTAAACAAATTGTTTGATTAAAGAACCCAGTAAATTCCCGTCTTGGTTTTATTACTACTGAGCCAACTGTATTACAACAAATATGTTCATTTTTTAAATTAATAGTTAATAAATAATCATCAGTTCCATTAGGTAAAATATTTGCCCAGTTTATCCATACTGTATTATTGTCAGGTTGGGTATATAGGCTTGGCGTATGGATAGTCGATGTGTTTATATTTATTAAACTCCAATTGTAAAAGGTGCCTGGTAAAATTGGTAAATTGTAAGAGGTAAGTGCATCAAGGCATGGAACCTGATTACCAATTGGAATTGGATTACTCGGTATGATAGGAACAGGAATTGAAGTCAAGCAGCCACCTGGGCATGAAGCTAATATTTGGCCTTGAACATTGCCATTGCCCCATTGAATCGTAATTTCTGTTAGCGTGCTACTTAAAATTGAGCCTCCAATTGGAGCACTCCAAACCGTGTTGGCACAATCTGAAGTATAGGTTTGAATAGCACCAGCGCAAACGGTACTCACACATTCGATTTTTATACTACCTGGTACAATTACTACTTGTTTGCAGAGGGTATCACTGCAACATGTTACTATTGTACTGCTTTCGTGTTGAGTTCCTTGAAGTGGAGGCACTATTTGATTTACAAAACTACTTGCGATTAAGCATACAGTATAAGTGCCGGGAGTCGAAAATAGATGGCAAATTGGTTGGACCAGGTTATAAAGAGGTAATGAAAAAGAAAAAATATAAGCCAGAGCAAATTGTAAAATTAATTTATAACCCAAAGCCATCCAACTG
>JANMZR010000098.1:0-20382 GCA_031383555.1 Cytophagaceae bacterium
TGTATATGTACAAGGCCCTGAGCCTCACCGCATTAGAACAAGAGAAATACTCCAATCGCACCCTGAAGTAAAGCAATTCATCGGTCAAAAGAACCAAACAACTTTTTGGATTTTATTGGGTTGTGTTAGTTTGCAAATCGCTTTAGCTTATTTACTGAAGGATCAATCATGGTGGTGGATAGTTGCTGTAGCTTATTTGGTAGGTGCTTTTGCATCACATACCTTATTCATTTGCATACACGAGGCTGCACATAATTTGATCTTTAAAAAAGTTTGGCAAAATGTAATGGCCGCTATCATTGCCAATTTCCCAAGCCTTGCTCCTACTGCCGTTTCGTTCAAAAACTTTCATTTGAAACACCACGCATTTCAAGGTGTTCATGAGTTGGATGCAGACTTGCCTGATTGGTATGAAGCCAAGTTGATCAATAATTATGCAATAGGAAAGGCAATTTGGTTGCTTTTATTCCCTATTTTTCAAGGAATACGCACAATTCGTTGTACCGAAGTGAAGTTTTTTGATAAATATACTGTTATGAATATGGTGGCTCAATTAGCTTTTGATATTGCCATAGTATATTTTTGGGGATGGCCAGCACTAGGCTATTTGGGTTTGAGTTTCTTTTTTAGCGTAGGCTTGCATCCGTTGGGTGCTCGTTGGATTCAGGAACATTATTTGGTGTTGTCAAAAACACAGGAAACTTATAGTTATTATGGTAGCTTTAATGGTGTAAATATGAATGTAGGCTACCATAATGAGCACCATGACTTCCCTTCAATTCCTTGGAATCATTTGCCGAAATTAAAAAATGCGGCTCCTGAGTTTTATGATACTTTACTTTATCATACTTCCTTTTTTAAATTATTATTTCAATTTATATTTAGCCAAGAAATTGGACTTTATTCAAGAATAGTGAGAAAAGAAAGAGGTAAAGTTGACCTTTCGGATACTTCTAAACCAGATATGCATTTGTTGATTGTGAAGTAAAATATATGCAAAAAAAATAACAAGGTGGCATGCCACCTTGTCTGAAAATATTTTACACCGCAACGTCCATTTGCTCAACTATTACAACCTCATTTGCCTTTACAACCACCTCATTATCATATACTTTGAGCATAATATCTTTGTTGGATAAATTTCTAATTTGCACTATTTCATCAGTAGTTTTCACTGAAACTGTATTGCCTCTGAACTTTATTTTAAAGGTAAAAGATGTCCAATGATCGGGAAGAAAAGGGCTAAAATTCAATTGATTATCAATAACTCTCATGCCTCCAAAACCTTTAACAATACTCATCCAAGTACCGGCCATAGAGGTGATATGACAGCCGTCTTCCGTGTCATTGTTATAATCGTCCAAGTCAAGCCTAGCAGCACGAGTATAGAATTCATAGCTATCTTGTTTATTGCCTAATTTTGCAGCTAAAATAGAATGCACACAAGGTGAAAGTGATGACTCATGAACCGTTCGTGGCTCATAATATTCATAATTTTGTCGAATAGTTACTAAATCAAAATTTTCTTCGAAAAAGTAAAGTCCTTGTAATACATCGGCCTGCTTTATAAAGGGCGATCGCAGAATTCTATCCCAACTCCACTTTTGGTTTAATGGACGTTGGCCAGGCGTTAAATCCGAAACAATAATTTGTTCTTTATCCAAATAACCATCTTGCTGTAAAAATATCCCAAGATCTTGATCTTCAGGGAAATAAATATTATCAGCTATATATTTCATTTGTTGCAATTCCAGATCAAGATTTAAATTTGTCAGAGAAACTAATTCGTAAAATCTAGAGCTTGAATTATTTTTTACAATTTCAGCTACTTTTATAAAGTATTCCAAACACCAACGAGCAATATAATTAGTATACCAATTGTTGTTGATGTTGTTTTCATATTCGTTGGGTCCAGTAACGCCTAACATCACAAATCTTTGTTTTTCAATACTCCAATTAACTCGTTGTACCCAAAAACGAGCAATTCCTAAAAGCACTTCAAAACCATACTCAGATAAATATTTTGCATCCCCCGTATAACGAACATAATCATGTATTGCATAAGCAATAGCGCCATTTCTATGTATTTCCTCAAAAGTAATTTCCCATTCATTATGGCATTCTTCGCCATTCATGGTTACCATTGGGTAGAGGGCAGCTCCATTATTAAAGCCTAATTTTTCAGCATTTTCAATAGCTTTACCTAATTGTTTCCATCTATAAATGAGTAAGTTACGAGCTACAGACTCATCAGCAGTACTCAAATAAAAAGGAATACAATAGGCTTCTGTATCCCAATAAGTTGAGCCACCATATTTTTCCCCTGTGAAACCTTTTGGCCCAATATTTAAGCGTGCGTCTTCACCAGTATAGGTTTGGTTCAATTGAAAAATATTAAATCGAATCCCCTGTTGAGCAGCAATATCCCCTTCAATAATTATATCATTATCTGCCCATTTGTCCTTCCAAGCTTGTGCTTGCTCCGAAAGCATTTTCTCAAAACCTTTACTTGCTATTTTTTCAAGATATGATTTTCCTTTTTTTAGTAAATCTGACTTTTCATGGTTTTCTGACGAAAGATTTACCGCATATTTGGTGAGTGTAATTTTCTGACTTTTTTCAACACTCACATCAACTTGATTGGCAACATATTTTTCCTTTTTTACCGGAATACTTTGAAAATCAATTTTTTTATCATTTTTAGAAATTTCAATTTTTTGGCCGGTGAGCACATTGAAATTTGTTTTTTTTGTTGAAAGTTCTAGATAGGCTTCTCCAAAGGCTGTTTCCTTTTGCACTTCCTTCCAAAATTTTTCATCATAATTTGAATCTTTATTTGAAATATCACCATCTATAAACGCTGTGAATTTGATATTTCCTGCAAAATTTACAGGCTTTATCGAATAAGAAATTACGCCAGTTTCATCGTCAACTATGGAGCAAAACCGCTTCACATCAACAGAAACTGTCTCACCATTTGCATTTGTCGCAACAAACGTTCTCTGCAAGTAACCTTCCTCCATGTTCAGAACTCGCTGAAAATCAGTAATTTCACATTGATTTATATCCAACCTTAATCCATTAATATCAATGTCAATACCTATCCAATTGGCAGCATTGAGAACTTTTGCAAAATATTCAGGGTAGCCATTTTTCCACCAGCCTACACGAGTTTTATCAGGATAGTAAACACCCGCCACATAGTTGCCTTGAAGCGACTTTCCTGAATAATATTCCTCAAAGTTTCCTCTTTGGCCGATTCTCCCATTACCTAATGAACATAATGATTCCGTAATTTCGTTGAATTCTGGATGGAATCCATTTTCAATTACGCACCACTCATTTATTTCTAAATAATTTTTCATTTAACAATAAAATAATTAAAAAATATAAGTCAAAATTAACAATGAATTGGCAATTTTCATGAAACTATTCTGATAAATATTTGATTATCAGTACTTTAATATTTTAATCGGCTGATTTGCAAAACATTAACGAAGGCTGTGTATACAAGGTTTTAAAATAAAAAAGAACCATTAAATCAAGAATTTTCTTTAGTTTAAAAATGTGGTATCTTTGAATTATGTAAAACTCATCGCTTCAAAAAAAATAAATGAAAAAGAAAACACTATTGCTTTTATCAATTGTATGGATCAATATCACTATTTCCAACCCAGTATTTTCCCAGCAAACTGAAAATGAATTTGTTTATGGTGATGCCCTACCTGATGCTCCAGAATTAGCCAAAAGGGGCGAATATAAAGTCGGTGTGAGTACACTAGATTTTGTAAATAAAGGACAAATTGATGTTTTAAAGTCGAAAGGTGGCGCTGACCCGATTTATGACAGGCCGTTGAAAGTTGAAGTATGGTACCCTTGCGAATCAAGTACAAACACTTCTGAATCAATACTTTATGATGAGGTAATGGGTACGTTTGGCGACCCAAAACGACCTTTAACACCTTTCAAGTTCAAAGGTAGAGCGATAAGAGATGGGAAACCATTAGAAAATTCAGATAAATATCCATTAATAATAGTATCACATGGCTATGTTGGCAGCAGGTATTTATTGACTTATTTAACAGAAAATTTAGCATCAAAAGGCTATATAGTTGTTGCTTTAGACCATACTGAATCTACTTTTAAAGATGCGGCACCATTTCCAAGTACGCTTTTAAATCGTTCGAAAGATGTACTTTTTATAATAAATGAAATGGCAAAATTAAATGAACAAAAAGGGTTTTTAAAAGGAAAAATTGATACTGAAAATATTGGGCTTATTGGCTATTCAATGGGAGGATATGGCGTATTAAATGTGGCAGGTGCTGGCTATAGTGACGCTGCCATTAAACTTTTTGGTGCAGTTTCAGGAGGAAGTAAGGCCATTGAAGTAAGAACAGCCAATAATTCAGAATATAAAGCCTCAATTGATCCTCGCATAAAAGCAGTAGTTGCTTTTGCTCCCTGGGGCATGGAACGTGGTGTTTGGGATACTGAAAGCTTGAAAGGCCTGAAAGTTCCGACCTTTTTTATAGCCGGTAGTCAAGACGATATCTCAGGATATGAAAAAGGTATAAAAGCGATTTACTCAGGTGCAATTAACGCCAACCGATACATGCTTACCTATATGAATGCCCGCCATAATGTGGCTCCAAATCCACCCCCAGCAGAAAGTTTGAAGCCTGGCTTACATATAGACGAGTATTATAGATATGCTGAGCCTGCTTGGAATGAAAAAAGAATAAACAATATAAACCAACATTTTGTAACTGCATTTATGGGTATTTATTTGAAAAAGAATGAATATGGAAAATATTTGGATTTAAAAGAAAATTCAAATGAAAAAACTTGGAATGGTTTTAAAGCTAGGTCATCCGTTGGTTTAGAATTATTGCATAGCCTGCCAGCGAATTAAACTTTAAAGACAATAATTTAGAGCATTAATAATCAAAAGAATGACTGTAATGCTGATGGAATAAATCAGGTTTTTTTGAGAAAGAATATTTAAAAAATTAGTAGCTCACCAACATCATTAATGCAAGAATAAAGCCATGGTCTCATTACCAAAGACTGCGCTGATGTAGTTTTTGGTAAAAAAATGAATTAGGCGAAAATTAAGAAGAGTTTCTAACAAATAGTTACGTTACCTACAATGAAAATATGTATTTTAATTTCAAGCCTGCTTTTTACTAATTTTCTCATTCAAAAAGAAATAGATTTAAGGAATTATCAATGGAATAACCGATTGATTTGTATTGAAACCAATGATAAAAAGACAGCTGAAAAGCTTATACAATCTTTTAAGGCAGAAGAAGCAGAAAGTGATATTCGTAAAATTAAGTTTATTATAAAAATAGTTGATACGTTTTATCAGGGTTTAGAGTTGAAGCAATCTCCACCTATTCTAAATTTCCCTGCCGCAAGTAAATCTTCTACTATTTCGATATTTTTAATTGGTTTGGACGGTGGAATAAAACAACAATGGAATCAGCAAATAGTACCGAAAGTTGTTTTTCAAAAAATAGATGCTATGCCAATGAGAATCAGCGAGTCAAAGCAAAAATAAAACTTATAAACCAAAATAACGAAAGCTGATTTTTATTCATGTTTTGGTATGGTCAAAAAGGAATATTTAGTCTTGGTCTAGTCTAAAATAGCAGCTACCTTTATGAAATTTTCTGTAGTCGGTTTTAAATCTATAAACTTTTCAATTTTAGGGCAGTGTATATAAATAACAAAGGTATTTTCAACGGTTTTATTGCATTGTAAAAAACAGCTGACATTTTATTTATGTTGAGATAAGATTCATTAGAAAATAACCTAAAAATATCTTTAGTATTAATTAAAACGTAAAATTTATCGCATTTATTAAAACTAATTGTGGCTTATTCTGTTACAATAGAGAAATAAATTAACTATGGCGGAGGCACCTTTATTAAGTTGGGACATTTTTTTGATGAGCATGTATCAATCAAAAACGGAAAGTAATGATATCATTACAATAAAAAGTATCGCAAAAAATGGTAAATGGTATAAACCTGCCGTTTCTGTGGAAGAAAAATTTCGATTTGATAATAAAGTAGTCGTAATTACAGACGCTAATCTTAAAATTCAGTTTGCTACCGAAAATATGTTTTATTTGAACGGTTACAAATTAGATGAGGTAGTTGGTAAAAGCCCTAAAATGTTCCAAGGTGGAGGTTCTGAAATAGAATCTAGACGGATTATTAAGATGGCCGTAGAAAGTAAATTACCTTTTGATACTGTTATGACAAATTATCGCAAAAACGGAACAGTATACAAATGCCATATAAAAGGGTATCCCATTTTCAATAAGAAAGGTGAACTAGTTAACTATGTGGCCCTCGAAAATGTGGCTTAAGCCTTAGATTCATATACAATTTTCACCAAAATCGACAGGCTAAAGTTAAATAAAAACCTCGTCCATCACTTGGTATTATTCCCGGGCCAGGGTAGGCTTCAGCTCGACGAGTATAGTACTTTTCATTGAGGAGATTGTTGCATGAGGCTTCTAAAGAAACATTCTTCCAGTTATAGCTGGCAGACAAATCCATAACTTTATAGCCAGCTATAAGTCCTTCAACTGCAGTAGAGGTGCGTTTGGCGTTAGTTGCATCAGAAAAATGTTGTGCCACATAGGAAAACTGCAAACTGCTTGAAAACCGATTATTTTTGTAGCTAAAACCTGAACGAATAATAACCGGCGGCACCATTTCCACTTGTTTGTTTTTTATGGTATTATCTACTGTATTGATGTAGCGAGCATTAACAAAAGCCAAATTAGCAAAGAGATTTAAAGAAGAATTGGTGTATTTTTTTTTGACAAGTTTTAAAAGGTTTACTTCGCCAAATAGCTCCAAACCAATGTTTCTGGCATCAGCAATATTGGTTCTTAAACGGTAATCGAGGTATAGTGGCGGTCTGTCAGCTTTTAGTAATTGACCAATTTTACCGGTATAGCTAATTAGAAATGCAGAAACATCATAATTGAAAATTTGCTCTACATTTCCTCGAAAACCTAAATCTGCTGTAAACCCTTTTTCATCTACCAAGTTAGAATCCACCGCAAAGTTGGGGTTTACAATCCGTAAATCGCTAAAATTAATAGCTCGGTAATTTTGAGAAATATTGGCATAAATTTCTACCTTATCTGTTGGAGTATAACTGGTTCCTAAACCAAAAATGACAAAATTTCGATCACGTGACAGCTTATCGGTCAATTTATTATCTACTATAAGGTTACCTGCAAAATCAAAAACTCTTTGTTTATAATAACCATCAGATACCGTTCGTATATATTCAAAACGAACGCCAGGTGTAAGACTAAGTTTTGGAGTTAGCTGGAAAATATTTTACGCAAAAGCTGCATAATTATAGTTTGGAAATGAAAAGTCAGAATTTTCTAGGTTATCAGGATTGCGATAATTGAAATTTGGATTGGCTGTTTCGTCACCATCACCTTGCTTGGCTGTTGTTATGCCTTTGTAAATCCGTACACCTACGAGCAAATTATTAGCACCATACCGATGCAAAAGGCGGGTTTCGTTTCCAATATTTCTAAATTCCCCATCTATTAAGGTTCGGTATTTAACAACTTGGTCACTCACATTTATTCGTTCCAAATTGCCTAAAGACTGACGTCTGGCAATTAATCCAAAATTACGAATATTGAGTTTGGTGCGGTCTGTGATTGAATAATTCAAGTTTAAAGAAGCTAGATTCCAGTCTATTTTAAACCAATTTCGGCTACGGACAGATTGTCTAGCATTCTCTTCAAACATTTTATCAGACAATCCGCCTGCTTGTTTGGCTAAATAATTAAGCTTTGTTACTTCAAAATTCACTAAAAATTTTTCAGAAAACTGGTAGGCCATTTGCAAATAACCGGTGTTCACTTTGAATTCTGAATTGGGTCGCCAGCCATCGCCTTTTTTATGTTGATAAAAAGTATAATAACTAAACTTGCCTATTGTGCCAGATAAACTACTAAAACTGCCTAAAAAGCCCCAAGACCCTACCGTTTGTCGGCTCGACAATTCTATTTTTTTGTCTTTGGGAGCTTTTTTGAAACGAAAATTTACCATGCCCCCAAACTGGGTGCCGTATTGTAGAGATGCGGCACCACGCACAACCTCAATACATTCGAGAGCCTCTACTGGGGGCGTATAATAACTTTCAGGATAGCCCAAAGCATCAGCAGAAATATCATAGCCATTTTGACGGGTGTTGAAATTAGCCGTTCGGTTTGGAGAAAGCCCTCGCCCACCTATGCCCAATTGTAAACCCACACCGTCAGATTCCCAAATGTTTAACCCCGCAACTTTTGCAAAAACCTGGCGGGCGTTATTAGTCGCCAAATTAGCTGTAATATCTTTTAGTACTACTACTTCTGTTTTTTTTCCTTCATATACTCCAAAATTTTCTACACCTCGTAATCTAGTAATACCAAAGGTTCTTTCTCGCTCAGCTTGAATAGTTACCGCATCCAAATCTTTACCAAAATTATCTAATTTGAAATTGATTTCGAATGACGTTTTATTAACATTAATTTCCTTGCTAATACTTTGATAATTAGCACAATAAGCCACAATTGTATAAATACCTAATGGGATGTTACGTAATTCAAAAATGCCATTTTCGCTGGTTTCAACATATCCTTTTTGACCATTCAAAAGCACAATTCCGTCCACAACCTTTTGATTGTCTACTGTGGTAATTTTGCCAAAAATAGTAGCTTTTTGAGCGAAATTTTGGTAAGAGAAAAGTAAGAAAAATACCGTAATTTTAAAATTCATTATTTATTGTCAAAATCATTCAACCAAGTTTTTTCGCTCCAATTATCTCTTATTTTGGTTAAATCTAGATTTGGATCAAAAAGCAATTTACTAGGTTTTCCGTTCAAAGTTACAAATACTTCTGCTCTGACTGCCGGCTCTGCTACTCCTTTTTGCTCATAAGTATTTTTGAGAAAATGAGCATATTGTAAAATCATATCCGGTTGCATAGCCATTTGTTTTTCTTGGTGAATAGCCAAAAAATCACTATTAAGCACTTCGCCTTCACGTCCTATAGCACCGTCCTTCACATAAAAGGTAGCTGTACCCGCTTTTTCCATAAGCATAACTCGCCAGCCAAAGCGATAACCTTGCTCTGTCCAAAACATGTTGCCTTTATAAAGTACGAACCGCCAAGGAAAAAGTAATTGAAAAGCGAAATAAATACAAAAAAAAGGAAGGGTATATTTGCTTATTTTATCGCTATTTAACTGATATTTTGTCTGAAAAATATTTCCAAAATAGTTGTAGATTCGTTCATGCCAAGTAGCAGAAAAGAATATTAAAGTAGCCCCAATCATAACCAATGGAAAGACCCCAATTTGAAATAATATACCCGTAAGCACATGAAATACAATAACTGATATATAGGCTAATGGCCGTGATTTGCTCCAAATAAGCCAAAAAATAATGGTAGTATCATATAACATACCCATCCAGCTGAATAGATACGGAGTTATTTCATATTTCATTACCCAACCAATAATGGGTAGATTGTCAGCAGCTGGCAACCAAATTTTAAGAGGGAGGGCATTAAAAAGCCAGTCATAATTAATTTTGATGAGGCCTGCATAAATATAAACGATTGCCAACTGCAACTTAAAAATTGTAATATTCCAGGCCGGTACAATATTGGTCTTGAGTGAATTATCCCGCCACCTATCAATCGAAACAAGCCGATTGGCAGGCACGAAAATGAGTAAAAAAGCAATGATACTTACAAAATAGTAGTGATTTAAATAATAGGTAAGGTCGATAAGCTCAATATAGGTAAAGCAGAGAAAAAACACAACAGCCGAAACTCTATAAAAAGCCCCTAACAAGATACCAGCTGCGGCTATTAGCATTAGCCCATGTAAGAAATACATCCAAAATGGAGGCAAAACCTGTACCCACTCAAAACCATAATACTTAAAATGCATTTTGGCATCTATAAAATGGTCTTTCACCCAACCCAAGCACATAAAACGGATAGTGCTTATACAAACTAGGGCTCCAAAAACTATCCTAAAAGTTATTAATGGGGCGATGGAGGTCTGTGAAAGGAAATGTTTTTTTAAAAGATTTTCCATAATTGGCCCTCCAAAGCTACTTTTGTACAAGTATTCGTTTTGATATATTCTTATGGTAAGTTATTTATTCGCATATTTTCACAAAAATTAATCACCATCACCACTAGCAAAAGTAATAGCGATACCTAAAATTGAGGACATATCACTTTTGAAGAATCGGGTATTTTTCTGTAATTCAGTATGCAAAATTGTTAGTTTTGATGCGTCAGTTAAAATTTGATTTTCAACTGTTTTGTTGGTTGGTACTTCCTCTAAGCTCTTTTTGATACTTACCAATTGGAGTTCTGTTGAAGAAACTAACGCTTTTCCACCTTCTACTGTTTCTAAATAGGCTTTAAAACCAATGCCTTCTTTAGTACCTTTTCCCAACCAAATTTTTTCAATATTCTCGATATGCAATCGCATAAATTTTAACGATTTACTAGAATAATAGGCCTCTAATTTTGTAGGTTCGGCTTTGGTTTGTCCGGCTCGCAAGCCCATTGGTAAGCCTAACTTAAAGTTTTTAATACTTTCAAAACTTCTCACAAACTCATTATATAGCTGTGAGGTTGAACTACCTACATCGGTACCAGCATTAGAAACGAACTCAGTTTTATAGGTTTTCCAATTGGTATTTATCGTACTCACTCTTGTTTTCGTGTCAGCAATTAAGGCTTTTAGATACGCTAATCTGTTGGCTTGCAGTTTTGATATAACGGCTGAATTGCCTTTATGATCAAAAAGTAAATATTCAATAGCTAATAAACCACGAGCATCTCTATTGAAATCGTTAAAATTAGCAGTATTCTTTTCAACTATAGTCTCTATTTTGTTTTCACTGATGGGGAACGTGCCTATTTCTTCTATCAAGCCTTTTCTGATGCCGTCCTCACCTGCTGGACCAAAATTGTAAGCATTTGCAGCCATCCAAACCGAATAGGTTGTTTCCCAAGCTTGTTGTGCTATTACTAAGTTTTGATCAGATTTGTTTGTGGCTAATTGATTAATTGCCTCTTCTAGTTTCGTAGTTTCGTTTTCCAAGGACGAGAAGGCTGGGATAATAAGATTTTCAGCGAAATTTTGAAGCATTACTTTCCTATCAAACGTATCTTTTTTTACAATAGCACTATCTATCGAATTGTCTTTACAAGCGAGTGCTAAAAGAAAAACAAAGAATAATAAAATGTGGAAATACCTCATCAAATTTGTAAACGTTATTTGTTGGTAATAATTTAAATTATTGTCTAAACTTGTTTTATCTAAACCTTGAAATCATCTTCCTTGTTTCGAAATCCAGTTTTCTTTAAAATCAATCATTTCTGAATTTGTAAAGCCATATACAGCTTGTATTTTTGAGAAAACAGTCTGTAATTTTGTAATGGAGCCTACAGGATCAGTTACATATTTAAACATTTCCGCTTTTCCAGCATTATCAAGAGAAATAATTTTGATGTATTCATCTATCTGAGCATCAGTTATTTTACGTTGGTTTTGTGGAACTGCTTTGAAACCATTCAAAAAGCCAATCCCTTCTCCTAAGTCATGCAAGGCACCTGAATACACGGTAATAGCTGGATTAGTTGAAGATAATTTGGTTATTGCCGCATAACCATAATGAGCTACAGTTGAGATTAATGCTTTTTCCCATTCCAATTTGATAACCGCAAATGCTGCATCACGCTCATTATTGTATTTACTTCCAGCTTTTACTGCTGCTTGTGCAGTGATAAATGCATTTTTTATTTTTGAATAAATGCCGTTTCCGTCGTTTTTATCTCGTCGGGAGGCATATAATGCGGCGTAGCTATCTGGTGAAGTTGTTATTGTAGCTGTGTTAGTGTTTGGGAAAGAAGGTGAAGCACCATAAATTCCGATTATTCTATCGATTGTTGCTTCTGTAATTGAACCCGTCATTAAGGCAGTTGCATTATTATAAAATGCCGCTCCAAAAAGCCCTTTTTCTATAACTTGTAATGTTTCTACTCCGCCACTGTTTAATAGTCGGGCTCCATATACACCACCTGTTGCGTTTGGCTTTGTAGGGTCATATGTATTGCCAGAAGAAGCAACTAATTCAGCAAAATAACCACTTGAACCTTCCAATTTAGAAATATAGCTCGCCCCAGTAATACTTTTTACTGAAGGATTACCAGCCGAAAATATAGCGAAAACTGCATCTTGGGTAAGTTTTGCACCTATTTCAGCCTTTTTCATTTCACTAGTTAAAGCTGTTAATTGTGTTTTTAAGGCCAATTCTGAAATGGTATTTGCAGCGAAATTAGCTGAGGAATAGGCAGTAGGAATTATTAAGGCCGCCTTTGGGTCTTCAGTTTTAGTACAAGAAAATAGAAGTAGTATTAATGCAAATGATATAAATATATTTTTCATTTTTTTTGATAAAGATTATTATTTTTATAATGACGACACAAAACTACGGTTTATTTAGAATCAGTCCAAATAAAATTAAGAATTATTTAGAATTATTCCAAATAAACTTTAATCCATTGGTTTAACACAATAAAATCCCAGTTTTATAGCTATAAAACTGGTATTTACATTTTTTCAAAGAAGTAATTTTGAAAATAAACTATGGGTAAAGAAGATAAACAAGCAATAACAAATTAGATTCTGAAATTATTCTAATAATTTCAAATAAGTAGTTTTAGAATAGGACACGGGTGGGATATATAGTGAGATAGTTATAATCTAAATTACTTTAAGGCTACTCGAAAGCCCAAAAAACCTCTAATTCCTTGTTGTGATGCATAAACATAAGTAGGATCAAAAGTAAGGGCGAATGGATTATTGGCAGAAGCTATTACTGAGCCGTTGGTTGCAAAGTTTACATTTTTATCAAAAGGGTCATTGGATCTTGCAATTATAAATGGCACTGATTTAGCCGGATTAAAATTTAATAAGTTCTTAATTCCACCATAAATTTCAATATTATTCTTAAATTTTCGGCTCAGTTGTATATTTTGCACCGACCAAGTTGGTGATTGACTTGGCCTAGGATCCGATTCGCCTAATGTTGGCAATAACATGGGGCCAGTTAGGTTTCCAGTATAATCAATATTTATTTTCAGTTTAGGAATTTCATAACTAACTGCCCAGGTACCACTTAACCTCTCTGTGAGTAATTGACGAGATCTAACCTTATTTTCATATTTAGTCACATCCATTATTGTGGCACCTGCTAATATTTTTAGGCCATTATCAAAAGCAAAGTCAAGATTTAGCGAAGCTCCTTTTGAAATGGCATATCCATTCAAATTTTTATAGATAATTTCATTAATATTAGTTTTATAATCAGGCAAAATTTGATTACTAAAATAAGTGTAAAAAGTTGAGGCATCAATACCGACAAAACCATTATTGAATATTATTTTTTTAACAAGATTGAAGTTTCCATTCCAGCTTTGTTCAGGCTTTAAGTTACCGGACACAACTACTTTTCTTGCTCCAGTAAGAGCGGCGTGGTCTTCAGTAAACAAATTTACAACTCGGTATCCCCTACCGATATTAAATCTTACAATGTTTAAATTATTATCATCAGCTAATTTTAAAGCAAACCTAGGAGTAAATATATTGCCATGAACTGAATTGTAATCGTACCGAACGCCCATTAATAATACGTTATTGGTATTCAATTTTATTTCATCTTGAACAAATATCCCAGGTAAATGTATATTGTCTGGCTTATTACTTTTGTTATCACTAGAGGCAGTGGCTGGGGAATTATCATCATAAAAAGTATATCGATAAGGTAAGCCAACTAATATATCATGCTTAGCAGCAGGCTTATTCCATACCAACTGTCCAAAAGCAATTTGCTGGTTGGCTTTATATGAGGTAATGCCGTAATAAGAATTTTGATTATGATTGGTGTATGAATATTGAAGGGTAATTTTATTATTTATAGGCAATTGGTAATTACCTAAAAGTTCTAATCGTTTAGTATAAATACTTTCCCCATAAATATCATCACCACCCCTGTTAACCGGCTTCCAATTCAATTCCCCACCGAAACGATCTTCATAAAAAAGTCGCAAGGCAATACTTGCTTCTCTATTTTTAGCACGGTCAAAACTTATTTTATTAAAAACTGAAATTCTTTTTTGTAAGGTGAGATCAGTAAAATTATCTTTATTGTAATCTTTTAGCGTATTGAAATGGAAATAATTGACCCCTGATAGCACATTAATTTTAGGAGTAGGTTTAAATTTTATTGCTAAATCCGTATTAACCTCACCCCATGATGTTGCAAAGGTATCAAAAGAAAGAATGGGTGCTTTTTTTGCATTTTTGGTTATTATATTTATTAAACCACCTAATGCCTCGGAACCATATAAAGTAGAGGCTGCTCCTTTTACTACCTCTACCCGCTCAATAAGGCTAACTGGAATGCCAGACAATCCATAAACTGTTGATAATGAACTTACTATTGGCATTCCATCGATGAGCACCATTGTGTATGGCCCTTCTAATCCGTTAATATGAATATCTCCGGTGCTACAAACATTACAATTAATTTGCGGTCGAACACCGTTTACATTTTGCAGGGCGTCGAATATACTTGGCGTTGGATTTTTAAATAAAAATTTGGGTGAAATTATATCCACAGAAACAGGGCTAGCCATTTTTGAAATTTCCTTCATGGTTCCAGTCACCACTACTTCGTTAAGTGATTCATGATTTGCTTCTAATTCAAAATCAAGTTTTTCATGGCCTTTTATTTCTATTTTTCGAGAAATAGTTTTAAATGAAACGCCCGATATAACCAATGTATATTCCCCAATGGCTAGGTTGTTAATTTGAAAATTGCCAACATTGTCTGTAATAGTGCCTCTTTTTACCTCTTTCAAATATACTGATATACCGATTGCTGGCTCTTGGAGGGACTTTTCAGTAATTTTTCCATTTAGAGCAAACTGTGCATTAGCTATTGGAGCTATAAAAAAAGAAAGAATTATATAAATATATTTTGTCATCTCGACACAAATATAAAGAATATTCTAATAATATTTTTAGATTAATCTAAAATATTTATTTAAATATGCCAAACCCGATTCTCATGCGTAATTAAAGCAATCATTTGCACCTTAATTACCTTGAAAAATCAATGAATTTGTATTGTAGTTCAAATTAAATACTTAAGGGAAATATACTTCGTCAGACCACGATTGGTTCCAGGCCAAAATGAAGAGACAGATTATTGTGTAAAAGATAAAGATTAGTTGCTATTTTGAAGATGTAGGTTGTTTTTCAAAAAAATTACTGAACGGTCAAATTAAAGTCCAGATTTACATCGTCACTTCCAGTTGATAAATTACCATCTTTTGATGGCTTCCCTCCTACTTCGGGTTGGTGTCGAAGTTGAACTTTTAATTTGCCAAGCCCTGCGGTACCTGTTTTGGCAGTTCCAGTAAGGCCCACATTAAAGTTACGAGCATCTTTATCACCATAGGTATAGCTGAGTAAACTCATAGGCGAAGGAGTAAATACGAACAAATGTTCTTCTTTTTCTTTGGCAACTTCTTCAGAAATACTTTCTGCTGGTGTTTTAGATTCATCCAAAAGATCAATAGTAAGTGTATAGCTCGTATTTGGTGCTAAGACAATTGTCTCAAATTTTGAAGGAGCCATTCCTCCTTCTCCATCTAAATCGGAATAAGTAAAGGTTTTTGTAGTTCCGTTTATGGTAAAATTTAACTTCACTGTTGTAATCAATTCATTTTCTTCGACTGGATCTACCACTTTGTCTTTTTGACAACTTGTCACAAAAATGAGTGATATAAAACTCAAAAACTTAATTCCTAGCTTTACTATTTTATTCATAAATTCTAATTTTTATTAATTTCCTAAAATATCGCTACTTATGCAACAACATTGCAAATGTAAAAATAAAAAAATAAATCTGCAACATTGTTGCAAATAATTAATTAACAAATTATACTTAGAAATTAAATTTGCCTCTTAAAACGAAATTTCGACCAATTTCATCAGAAAAATAACGAAAACGATTGAGGTAGTCTCGATAACGAGTATTAGCCAAGTTACTACCGGTAAGTGATAAGCTGAATTGTTGCTTTTTGCGAATTGTAAAATTATGGCCAAAGGAAGCTCCAAAAAGGTGATAGGCGGGCGGTGGCGGTGCATAATCGCCACCAAACTCGTTAAAAATTATTTCTGAGGATGGAATTTCGCTAAATATAATTTTTAAAGGAACTCGGCTTTGTTTTGCTACAAATTGGTAATTGAAGCTTATAAAACTATTTTTGTTTTCATATCTTATGCCATTTTCCCAACGATTGGCAGGTATCATAATCAATGGCTGCTTATTAGAAATATCATGAGCCTTTAATAATGCCATTTTAGAATTTAAAGATAAATTTTTACCAATTTGATAATTCATACTAAAATCAATTCCTTGAAAACGAGCCTTTGTTTGTGTGTAAAAAAACTCAGGGAAAGCTCCACGCACACTTAATATTGGCCTACCAGTTGGTGAAAGAAAAATATAATTATTAATATTATTATTGTATAAATGAAGCTCAACTTGCAGCTTTTTAACAGCATAGTTTATTGTAAATGAAGCATTTAAAGCCACTTCTGGCAAAAGGTTTTCATTACCTCTCTCAAAGCTGCCAGCTCCATGATGAACACCATTACTGTACAACTCATTTACGGTGGCAGCCCTCCAAGCAGAGCTAAAATTCGTAAGCAGGTTCCAGCGAGCGTCTGGCCTAAAGTTATAACCAAATGTTGCCGTGACGTTCTGATTATCTTTGTTATTTGAAACTATATCTTGTTGGCCACGAGGTATTCGATAAACTTTAAGTTTGCGAGTATCATATCGAATTCCAGTTTCCAATTCCCATTTATTTCGTACAATTCTTTCTATTAAAAAAACACCCATTGTGTTATTATTAAAATTAGGAATGAGTACTGTTGACGAACGAGGCGCTTTCAATGCACCTGTAGTAAGATTTTCTTGAACCATCGCTGCCATACCAATTGAACCAGTAAAAAGCTTATAAACTGGCTTATGTTCAAATAATATTTCACTAGTGTAGGTGTCTAATTTGAATAACTGGACCAAGTTTTTATCTCCTCGTAATATATCCACTTCACGCCGAAAGTCGTTCTGATAGCCAAAAGTAAACGAGAGCTTACCAATTGGCATGGTTTTGCTATTGAGCACTTTCAACAAACTATGCTCAACATCTTGAAATGGCCTATCTATCGCATAGCTAAAAGCTTTGGGGCTGTAGACAGCTTGAGGGCTTTCTCTTTGCAGCGCAGCAATAAGATCAGTGATATTGCCAATATGTGAACCTGAAAAAATACCTATTTTGGTATTGAAATGACTAAAAAATACTTCTGAAAGCCAATTTCTTGATTTATAATTGGCTGCTATTGAAAAGTTTTTCTCTTCTACTCCGGTATTAGCCAAAGTGTAGGATGGAGTTGAAATATTACCACCACGTTTTATAGTACCTTGCAATCGAAAGCCAAATGAATATAATTTAGCATTTATTCTTTTTTTAGGTTGTAAACCTGCTTCAAGAATCCCGGAATTTACTGTTTGTCGGCCATTACTAAAAAAAACTGAATTAAATTCGCCACCGATTTTATTAGTGTCGGGTAATGCCTCAGGCTCTAACTTTACAACGCCAGCAATTGCATCGGAGCCGTATCTTACTCCTGCAGCACCTTTCAAAACTATGATTTTATTAGCCACAAAAGGATCTATTTCAGGAGCATGTTCGCTACCCCATTGCTGCCCTTCTTGTCGAATGCCATTATTTAGTATTAATATTCTATTTGAATGCATACCATGGATCACAGGCTTTGAAATTGAACTACCTGTTTGTAAGGTAGTTATGCCTGAAATTTGCTTTAAGGCTTCACCCAAAGTTTGGCCTCGAGTTTGATCCAAAGCTGAATTTTCCAGGCTATTTTTAGCTTGAGTTAAATTCTCGATTTTGCTCGCCTTTATTTCTACATGATCTAGATGGTATTCGTCTTCATTTAGCTTAAAATCATGCTCATAATTTTCATTATGATTTAAATTTATTTTTAGACTAACTTCTTGATACCCGATTATTCGGCATATGATAATTTGGCTACCATGGCATAATTTATTAAAGTGGTAATGGCCTTTGGAATCTGTAGTAGTCCCTTTTGTGGTTCCTTTTAACAATATAACTGCACCAACAATTGGTTGTTTTGTAGCAACATCATTTACTTCTCCATGCAACTGGCAATTACAATCATTTTCGGGTTTTATTTGGGCAAAAGCAATCGTTTGAAGCCAAAATATTATTACAGTAAATAAATACTTGGCATTTTTAAAAAAATAAAACTGATTTTGTCTCAAAACTTAATGATAATTGCGCTAAAAACGTAAAATTAAGGCATTTTGTTTGCATTTTTAAACAATACAGGTAAAACAGTGATTCTACTTACAATAAGTTAAATTTGTTGAAAGAGATTTTACAATTGGTAGTAGAAATAATATTTTTGCAATATCAAATGAATTACTGCCATTTAATTATTAACATTTTAGAAAAGAAAATATGCAAAAAACAATTATAATTTTAGGCGCCACTGGTAATTTGGGCAGAAAAATTGCCCATGAATTATTGACTAATAAAGCGAAAGTAAAAGCAGTAGTAAGAATTGGAGCAGATAAGGAAAAGGTAGAACAATTAGCCCAAAATGGCATAGAAGTAATCGAAGTTAATTTTGATGATCCTGTTGCTTTACAGCTGGCCTTTGCTGGAGCCGATTGTTTGGTGAGTGCTTTGGCGGGTTTAAAAGATGTAATTAATGACTTGCAAATAAAGATAGTAGAGGCTACCTTGGCTGCAAATGTGCCAAGATTTATACCAAGTGATTTCTGCACGGATTTTACTGTACTTACACCAGGTACTAACAGAAATTTAGACACTCGCAGGGCTTTTCATGATTTTATAAATACAAAAAAAATAAAAACGACGAGTATTTTCAATGGGGCGTTTATGGAATTAATCACGGGAAACATGCCTTTGATATTGTATAAACTAAAGAGAATATTGTGTTGGGGCAATCCAAACATTAAAATGGATTTTACCCACACCCAAAACGTTGCAGCTTACACTGCAAAAGTAGCTTTGGATGACAATAGCCCAAGATATTTAAGAATTGCCGGCGAAAGTATAAGTGCTAACGAGACCGCTGACCTACTAACTAAAATTTCAAATAACACTTTCAAACTTTTAAAGCCTGGGGGTATTGGCTTGTTAAATATTCTGATCAAAATCACAAAAATATTTGCAGCCCAACCCAATGAGCTTTATCCGCCTTGGCAAGGAATGCAATATATGAGAGATATGATGGAGGGCAAAGCAGCTCTAAAAATGCATGATAATAATAAATATGATTTGATGAAATGGATTTCATTTGAAGAGTACTTATTAAAAGAAAAATTTACCTCATAATTACCATAACTTCATTGGTTTAAACCCATATTACGCATTAGATATTGTAGTGAAGGAAAATCAGGCAAAAAGAAAACAACACACGTAAAAAATTTACCGGAACAATAGCCATAGCTATTGTGAGGATACATTTTTGAGTATGGAAGCTTTATTGAAACTGACGGGCGGCGAACCGCTTTTTATGTAATAAATACCTAATGCGTAATCTGGGTTAAAACAAATCTATCAAAAAAAATCCCGCCAGAGTGACGGGATTCTAAAAAAAGGATATAGTCTAATAAACTACTTCCAACACTTCATCATAGGTTATTTCTTTGTCAAAAACAGATAGGCTGATACTTTGTTTTTTACCGCTATTTCTAATATTTATTTTGTCTTGCGTCACACTGATAGTAAGTTGAGTGCCTTTCCAATTGATTTTAAAATTGATTTCTTCAATGTCTTTTGGTAATCTTGGACTGATTCTTAACTTACCTCCAACCATTCGTACCCCACCAAAACCACAAACCGTTATTTGCCAAATGCCTCCTAATGCAGCTCCATGAATACCATGATCTGAGGTTTTCATGTTGGGCCCTAAATCTATTTCTGAAGCTCTTCTAAATAAATCATACGACAATACGGTATCTTCTAAATCATTTGCCAAAATAGCATGTGTCGAAAGACTGAGTGATGAATCGTGAAGGGTTTTGGGTTCGTAATAGTTAAAATTAGCTTGTTTTACTTCTTTGGTAAATTTGTGTTCTAATAGATACATCAGCATTACCA
>JANMZR010000021.1:0-4477 GCA_031383555.1 Cytophagaceae bacterium
TTTTCCTTACCCTTTCTTTTTCTTTTTCTGTAATTCTTTCTGGTACCTATCCCATTGCTCAGGCATAATCATAGCTTTCAATTCTTTTTCTTTGTCCTCATACAATTTCATGATTCTTGGACTTATCATCGCCATTTTTTCATTATCAGGTTTTTCTCCTAAAAGTGCGTACAAATCAGAACGTAAAGAAGCATATTTCAAGTTAAGATCTTCAATATGAGGCAATTGCTCTTCTGTAACTTTGAGTATTTTTTGCATCCACTTTGTTTCTTCTTCAGCTACTTTTTCAGGGTCAGGTGGGGAGAATTTCTGTTCTGGTTGTGGAATATTACTACCCATTTGGCTTCGGCCATAGCCGCCATAACCTCTTCCAAAACCGCCACCATTGTTTCCAAATTGAGCAAATAGGGTGGAATTTAGAAATGATAGTGAACAAATCAATATTGCTTTGAATAGTATTGAATTCATGTGAATTTTTTTTTAGTATTGTTACAAAGTTATCAAAATTATAAATCTTATTTAAGGTACTTTTTAAAATTTAATCCTATTTTAACCAATTTATTATCAATTAACTAGATTTTAATTGATTGACAAGATTAATTTAAATAATAAAATTAAAATTCTAAATGGTATTAATTGCAATCAATTTGTTAATTATGATTATTTTTGGGTTAAAATTTCTGAAATGAATAAAATATTATTTGGTAGTCTGTTTTTTTTAAGCTTTACCTCATTGGCTCAATTTGACCAATTTTACAGTAAGTTTGATGCGCATATTGGTTATTCATTGCCTTTAGGTAAAAATTACCCTATAAATGGTGGAATAGCGATAGATGCTGAGCCAAAGCTTTGGTATAACGACGAATTTGTATTTGGGGCAAAAGTTGGTTTCAATTTTTTAACTTCTCCAGCCGAGGGTGTAAAGCTTAAGCCTTTGACTACAATGGCATTAATTGTTGAAAAATATATGTGGTTTGAAGATGGAAAGGAGTTTAATTATTATTTCGGTGCTTCAGCAGGTGTTTATTCTGGAGGTCAAACTGGCAAAGTTAACGGGATGCCAACGGGTTTGAAGTCTCCCAAAGCACTAGGTCTTGCCCCTAGAGTGGGTGTGCAATTTGGGTCAAACCGTATAGTTGCTGAGTACCATATGCGTAAAAATGATGTGAAATTTGTGTCTCTATTATTGGGATATTCTTTTTAGTTTTATTTTCATTTTTGTTTTACAAGTTATAGACTTTGACAGAAGGATTTTAAATTTGAGGCTAAAATTTATTTTTGCGTTTTCACTCAAATCTCAAAAAGTCTGTTTTTATTATTTTCCATATAAAAAAAATAATTTCCCACCAACCTTCATGGTAAATGCACCGATATTGTATTGAAATCAGTTATTTAGGAACTGATTTTGCTGGCTGGCAAAGTCAAATTAATGCAACTGGTGTTCAAACTCTAATTGAAAAAGCATTAACTCAATTACTCAAAACACCCATTTTAATCGTAGGTAGCTCTCGAACGGATGCAGGTGTTCATGCGTTGCAACAGTTTGCACATTTTGATACCTCAAACACTTTTGAAATTGATGATTTTTGTTATCGATTGAACCAAATGTTACCTTTTTCAATTTGTATAAAAAATATTGTAGAAGTTAAGCCAAACTTCCATTCAAGATATGATGCCGTTTCTCGAAGTTATGAATACAGAATAACTCGTAAAAAAAATCCTTTTCTATTAGGTCAAGCACATTTATTTAGCTCCTATTTGGATATTGATTTAATGAACAAAGCCAATAAAATATTATTTCAACATACAGATTATCAGGCTTTTAGTAAAGTTCACACAGATGTTACTTCGTTTCATTGTACTATTATTCGTGCAGAATGGATTTCAAATAACGACCTTTTAGTTTTTCATATAAAAGCCAATAGATTTTTGAGAGGTATGGTACGTGCAATTGTAGGAACTTTAATCCAGGTAGGTCTCAAAAAGTTGAGCATTGAAGGTTTTGAACAGATAATTTTATCAAAAGACAGGAAAAATGCTGGTGCAGCTGTGCCAGCAAAAGGGCTTTTTTTGACGGAGGTGAATTATTGAATTGCGATTTAAAGGTTAATATATTTTGCAACAAATTTCACGAATTTAATTAGTGAAATTCGTTGCAAAAATTAAATCTTCTTGTTTATTAATTCAAATTAGATTTATCGAATTACTTTTTTTATCCTTAATTCTCCTTATTCACATGCTCAACCCAAACTCTAGCATTTACAAAAGCTTCTAGCCAAGGTGATACTTCGTTATCTTTTTGATTATTAGGATAGTAAGCCCAATTCCAAGGGAAAGTAGAGCGCTCAATATGAGGCATCATTACCAAATGACGGCCTGAATTGTCGCACATCATTGCTGTATTGTAGTCGGATCCGTTCGGGTTGGCTGGATAGGCCTCATAGCCAAATTTTGCCACAATATTATATTTTTCTTCTTTATTTGGCAAATTGAATTTACCCTCACCATGAGAAACCCAAACACCCAAAGTGCTGCCCTCCAAACTTGAAAGCATTACTGAATTATTTTTTTGAACTTTCACAGAAGTAAAAATACTCTCGTGCTTGTGCGACTCATTAAAGTGTAATTTCCCATGAATTTCATGATCGGGATTTATGAGTTCTAATTCCATAAATAGCTGACAGCCATTGCAAATACCCACAGAGAGGGTATCTTGTCTTTCGAAGAATTTTTTCAAAGCAGTATTTGCTTTTTCATTAAAAAGAAAAGCCCCAGCCCAACCTTTTGCTGAACCCAACACATCTGAATTTGAAAAGCCACCTACTGCCCCTATAAACTGAATATCTTCCAAAGTTTCACGGCCCGAAATAAGGTCGGTCATATGCACATCTTTCACATCAAAACCCGCCAAAAACATCGCATTAGCCATTTCTCGCTCCGAATTACTGCCTTTTTCACGAATAATTGCGGCTTTAGGTCTTGGTTTTAAAAAGTCAATTATTGGTTTTTGCCCATCAAAATGACTAGGAAAATTATAATTGAGAGGTTGGTTTTTATAGTTATTGTAACGTTTTTTTGCCGTACCATTTTTACTATGTCGTCGGTCGAGCAAATAGGAAGTCTTATACCAGATGTCCCTCAATTCTGGTAGATTTAATTCAAATGAGTCAACATTATTTTTAATATTAACCTTTTCATTATCAGTAACTTGTCCTATATTAAAGAGCTTAATATTGTTTTCAATGAAAATTCCTTCAATAGTTGAATCTGCTTGAAAAACAATACCAATATTCTCATTGAAAAGAGCTTTTACTGAATCGTTTTCTTCAAATTCAGTTAGGTCTATATTGGCGCCTAAGTTAATATTTGCAAAACACATTTCTAAAATTGTGGTTACCAAACCTCCACTTCCGATGTCATGGCCTGCCACTATTTTACCTTCTTTGATTAATGCTTGAATTAAGTTGAACGATTTTTTGAAAAAAGTAGCGTCTTTTATAGTAGGTACTTCATTTCCAACTTTATTTAATATTTGTGCAAAAGAACTACCACCTAATTTGAAACTGTCTTGTGAAAAATTAAGGTAATAAATATTGCCAGCATCCAATTTCAAAACGGGCTCTACCACTTTTGTAATGTCTGAGCAATTGCCACCAGCCGAAATAATGACCGTTCCTGGGGCAATTACCTCGTCATTTGGGTATTTTTGTTTCATTGAAAGAGAATCCTTTCCAGTAGGGATGTTGATCCCTAGTTCAATAGCAAAATCAGAACAACCTTTTACGGCTTCATAAAGGTTGGCATCCTCACCCTCATTTTTGCATGCCCACATCCAATTGGCTGATAGCGAAATGGATTTTAATCCATCTTTTAATGGTGCCCAAATGATATTTGTAAGTGCTTCCCCAATTGAATTTCTTGAGCCAGCCACAGGGTCAACCAATGCCGAAATTGGCGAGTGCCCTATAGAAGTTGCAACGCCTTCTTTCCCTTTAAAGTCGAGGGCCATTACACCCACATTGTTCAAGGGCAATTGCAAGGGCCCAACACATTGTTGCTTGGCCACACGCCCACCTACACAACGATCGACTTTATTGGTGAGCCAGTCTTTACAGGCAACTGACTCAAGCTGAAGCACTTGCTCTAAATATTCATGAATTTTATCGGGCGAATAGTTTATTTCTGAATAGTTCCTTTCAATGGTTTTATCAGCCATTAAAGTTTTTGGCGAACTGCCAAACATATCATCAATAGCAAAATCCATTGGTTTTAAACCGGTCGATTTTGACTCAAAAGTGAATCTGTGGTTGTTAGTGATTTCGCCTACCACGTACATAGGCGAGCGTTCTCGGTCAGCAATGCGCTGCAAAGTATCTAAATCCATTTCTCCAATAACCAATCCCATTCGCTCCTGGGACTCATTTCCTATTATTTCTTTGGCCGAAAGGGTAGGGTCACCCACAGGTAATTTATCTAA
>JANMZR010000027.1:0-3078 GCA_031383555.1 Cytophagaceae bacterium
AAGAGAATTATCAAAAATGTATGAAGAAAATATAAGAGGTTCTTTTAAAGAAATCATTGCCCATTATATTGATAATGAAGATACTATAAAAGGAGAAATCGTGATTGTGATAGCTGGGAACGCTAGTCTACAAAAAGAATCAAGTATAGAATCTGAATCAAAAAATGATAATATTTTGGGAAATACCGATCCCAGAAGAGATAAAAAAAGCAAAAAGTGGAGGGTTTAGTCTTTTAAAAAAAATATAAAAATTAAAACAAAATCATGCAAAAAAAAATTTACTTTTTTTTAATAATTTTGCAATTTACCTCAATTTTATTTTCTCAAAATGAAATAGGCCAACAAATCGATAAAAAAATATTGGTCACAGGAGGTGTATTTAATGAAAAATATATTAAATATTTGGCAAAACTTACTGGAAAAAACGATCCAAAAATTTGTTTTATCCCTACGGCAACAGGCGATAACCCAATAAACATAATTCGATGGTATGGTTATTGCGAAGACTTGCCACTCAGACCATATGTGTTAAAATCATTTATAGCTTCTACCTCAAGCCCAAAATCATTTGAAGAAATAATTATGAGTATGGATGCCATAGTTGTTGGCGGAGGCAATACGCTAAATATGATTGCAATTTGGAAAGCCCATGGGATAGATAAAATTCTAAGAACTGCTTATGAAAAAGGTACAATTATGGCCGGTGGAAGTGCTGGCTCATTGTGTTGGTTTACAGGAGGTTCTACTGATTCTAGACCTAAGGAATTGTCTATAGTTGAATGCTTAGGTTTTTTGAACTATAGTCATTCGCCCCACTACTTGAATGAAAAAAAACGTAGACCTTTATATCAGGAGCTCATTTTATCAAATAAATTAAAAGCAGGCTATGCCTGTGATGATATGGCTGGGCTGTTATTTGTGAATGGAAAAATGGAAAAATCAGTTTCGTTAAATGCTGAAAATAAAAATTATTTCGTTTCCATAAAAGATGGAAAAATAAATGAAGAGCTATTGCCAGCAGATATAATCGATTAATATATTATTTGAAAAAATGACTAAAAAGCTAAAATACCTTTCTATTTTATTGCAATTAATTATTACGATAAATATTGAGTCCCAAACAAATTTTTACAACCCAATAAAGCTTTCAAATCAGGCGGAAGTTAGTATTCTCACGATAGATCGTGCCGATGAAGAACTTTTTCAAGCTTTTGGACATATTTGTATTTATTTGTATGACCCTGTAAATCAGTTAGATAAAGTGTATAGCTATGGTTCTTTTGATTTTTCCACTGAGAATTTTTATTGGAAATTTATCACAGGGAGGCTTCCATACCAAATATCACTCAGTAATTTACAATATACGCTTTTGGAATATTCTGAGCTATACGAAAACAGGTCCGTCTTAAAACAAGAATTGAATCTTTCAGCCACTCAGAAGCAAAGAGTTTTTGATATTTTGGAAGAAAATTTACTATCTGAAAACAAAACTTACCAATACAAATTTTTTCAGGATAATTGCTCCACACGAATACGTGACGTTTTTAAAAAGGCCATGGGCGATAGTTTGAAATTTAGCACTAAAGGTATTGAGCAGGGCTTAGGTTTTAGAAATTGGATGAATAAAAATTTACCAAACACTCCTTGGGCACGCTTTGGGATGAATTTAGCGATTGGCGCCCCTTCCGATAAACCCAACACAAATGAGGAAACATTTTATATTCCACTTAATATGAGCATCGCATTTGATAATGCAACAAACGGCAACTACCCAATTGTAAAAGCAAAAACCCAATTATTTAACGCTCAAAGAACAGTTGAGGCCCCCAATACATTTACAAAACCAATTACATTATTTTGGCTATTATTTTTTATAGGCCTCATTTACAGCTATTTACAATTTAAAAACAACAATAAATCCGTTTGGTTCGATAGGCTCTTATTTGCTTTTACTGGCTTATTTGGTTTTTTGATTATTTTTCTATGGTTTTTTACTATCCATGGTGTTACTCAGTACAACTGGAATATACTTTGGGCATTACCCACTAACTTATTTTTAGTATTTATTTTAAGTAAAAATAGTAACATTAAAACAACTTACTTAACTATTTATCAAGGAATTGTATTAGCTGCAATTGGCTTAGGTTTTGGTTTTAGTTTTTTCAAAAATGAAATTTATCCGTGGGCAATATTACCTATTTTACTGCTAATTTTGATAAGAATATCTTTATTAAAAATCAATACAAAATGATATTAAAAACAAGCTTTTTGAACTTTTCAAAATAAAAAATAGTTTTTAAATTATGATTGAAAGCATTATCATTCTACTTATTTTTTCCCTTGCCGTATTTTATATTGGCAAAACAATGATATTACCGTTTTTTGCTAAATCAAATGCAGGTTGTGCAAAAGGATGTGGATCTTGTGGTGCAGTCGATTTTGATAAAATTGTAGCTGACCAAATTGCCAAAAAAGTAACAAATTAATCAATTACCATTTTTTTCACATTACCAATTCAATATCATTTTACTCTGGTTTAGAATTCGTCATATTAATTGATTAGTTTTGCAACATAATTAATAAAAAAATACAATAAATATTAGCAAAAATGGAAAATTTAGATAATTTAGAAGACCAATCACCTGAAACATTGGATACTTCAAACACAGCACCTACAGAAAAGTTGGAAAATTTAGTTGGAGGTGATTTAGGTGAAAAAGTAGGTGAGATTAAAGCACAAGAAACTGAAAAATCAGGAGCTCTTGGTGACCAAGCAGAGGCTTTGAAAGACCAAGCAGCCGCTAAAATAGAAGATTTGAAAGATGCGGCAGTAGAAAAATTAGAAGCTTTGGGTGACCAAGCAGAAGTTTTAAAAGACCAAGCAGCTGAAAAATTAAGTGAACTAGGTGCCAAAGCTGAAATATTGAAAGACCAAGCCGATGAAAAACTAGAAAATATAACTGCAGAATTAGGTGCTAAAGCCTCAGACTTGAAAGACCAAGCAACTGCCAAAATTGAGGAAATTATAGGAGGTGATTTATCAGAAAAAGCAGAAGAAATGAGAGAAGCCGCCACAGC
>JANMZR010000033.1:0-5684 GCA_031383555.1 Cytophagaceae bacterium
GGACCACCTGATTATGAGTCAGGTGCTCTAACCAACTGAGCTACAAGCCCGAAATTCAATTTATTTAATTATTTGTGCTTTTACAAATTGTAAATAAACCTATTTCTTTTCTCAAAAAAACAAATTACACTTAGCAATTTGCCTTTTGAGAATGCAAAATTACGAAATAAAATCAATTTAGTAAAATAGTTATTCTAAAAAAACTTACTAAATTAGATTCCGGGTATTATTTACCCAACAATTTTTTTAATCTCTATTTGTGAGCAAGCATAAAAGAAAAATAATTAATGACCCTGTTTATGGTTTTATCCATATCAACTCGGACCTTATTTTTGACATAATCGAACATCCTTATTTTCAAAGACTCCGACGAATAAAACAGCTAGGTCTTACGGATTTGGTATATCCTGGTGCTTTACACACTCGCTTTCACCATGCTTTAGGAGCCATGTATTTGATGGGCGAAGCATTAAAAAATTTACGATTAAAAAATCACTCAATTTCCGAAATAGAATTTGAGGCGGCACAAATAGCCATTTTATTGCATGATATTGGTCATGGGCCTTTCTCTCATGTACTTGAGCATACACTATTAAACAATGTACATCATGAGTATATTTCCAAACTAATAATGGAAAAACTCAACCATGAATATAATGGGAAGCTCAGTTTAGCTATTGAAATGTTTTCAGACAAATACAAAAGAAAATTTTTTAATCAACTTATTTCCAGCCAACTAGATATAGACCGGCTCGATTACCTGAATAGAGACAGCTTTTTTACCGGAGTTTCTGAAGCAAGTATTGGCTCCGAGCGCATTATAAAAATGTTGGAGATTAAAGATGAAATGTTGGTTGTGGAACAAAAAGGGATTTACAGTATTGAAAATTTTTTGAATGCCAGAAGATTTATGTATTGGCAGGTATATTTGCATAAAACAGCCATAGCAGCTGAAGAAATGGTTATTCAAATAATAAAACGGGCCAAAGACCTTATTAAAAAAGGAGATTCGCTTTTTTTAATGCCCTCTCTTAAAGTTTTTATTGAAAATGAGATTGAAATAAAACACTTTAATGATAATCCAATCTATTTAAATACTTTTATGCTATTAGACGATTATGACATTTGGGCTTCAATAAAATTATGGGCTAATCATAGCGATTTTACATTGAGCAAATTATGTTGTATGTTACTCAATAGGAATTTATTTAAAATTGAAATTTCAAACCGGCCCTTCACTCTCGAATATATAAAGGGTTTAAAAGAATCTGTTCTGAAATTGAAAGGGATTGATGATGAATCTATTAATTATTTTTTCATAGAAAATGTTGCCACAAATTCGGCCTACCATGATAAAAATCAAAATATAAATATACTTACCAAAGATGGCCAAATCGTAGAGATTTCAGATGCTTCTGACCTACCAACAATTAAAGCTTTGAGCAAGAATGTTAAGAAATACTACATATGTTGGCCGAAAGATGTATCTTTGTAACTCATGATTAGAACCAATTTATTGATAGAATTGACTATATTTAATGCAAATAATATAGTTAAAACACTGAAAAAACCTGAAATCAACTAATTAAATTTTCAAAATAATATTAAATGGAATTTACGGCGGGTCAAATAGCTGAATTGTTGGGTGGAGAAATAAAAGGTGATGCAAACGGAAAAATTACCACTTTTGCGAAAATAGAAGAAGGTACAAAAGGAAGCATTAGTTTTTTGGCAAATCCAAAATATGAGCCTTTTTTATATACTACAGAGGCCACGGCAGTAATTATTGACAAAAATTTCGTTTCTGAAAAAAAAATAAAATCAACTTTAATATTAGTTGAAAATCCGTATACTGCATTTACCACACTTTTAGACCAATACCGAAAAGCTACCGAAAAAACCAAGATAGGAATGGAAAGCCCTTGCTATATAGGTGAAAATTCTACTCTTGGTGAGGGTTTATATTTAGCCGCTTTTGCTTATATCGGTAGAAATTGTAAAATTGGCAAAAATGCCAAAATTTGGCCTCATGTTTTCATTGGCGACAATGTAACTATTGGAAACAATGCTGACATACAAGCAGGCGTAAAAATATATGCTAATACAATTATTGGCGAAAATTGTGTAATAAAAGGGAATGCCGTAATAGGTAGCGAAGGCTATGGTTTTGCGCTACAAGAAGATGGTACTTATAAAAATATACCACAATTGGGCAATGTAATAATAGGAAACGATGTAAATATTGGAGCAAATACAACAATTGATTGTGCTACCATGGGCTCAACTATAATTGGCAATGGCGTAAAATTGGACAATTTAATTCAAATTGCACATAATGTAGAGTTAGGCAAAAACACAATTTTAGTCGCTCAAAGTGGGATTGCAGGTTCAACCAAAATTGGTGAAAATTGTGTAATTGGTGGCCAAAGTGCCGTTGTTGGTCATATTACTTTAGCCGATGGTACAAAAATAGGAGGCCAGTCAGGAGTTACAAAATCAATTAAAAAACCAAATACTGCCTTGAATGGCACACCAGCTTTCGACTATTCTGATAACATGAAATCATTAGCTATTTTTAAAAGATTACCAGAAATGGCAAAAGATATTGAAGAATTAAAAAAAAATCTTAAATAGTAGTATTCAGAAAATAAGAAAACTTTCACCTATTTAAAAAAATAGGGTTTTCAAAAATTCTGGAGATAAAAAGTTATATTTTGGATTAATTAAAGCAACCTAAAAACAAAGTAAAAAAGCAACTAAGCTTATAAACTATTTCGATAATACGTTATATTTAAGGGAATGAATCTTAAACAGCAAACAATACAAAAAGAAATATCATTATCAGGAGTTGGCTTACATACAGGCGTATTTGTAAATATGACCTTTTGCCCTGCTCCTATAAACCATGGCTATAAATTTCAGCGAACAGATATTGCTGGACAACCAATTGCCGATGCTGATGTTGATTATGTGGTAGACCTATCAAGAGGCACAACAATTGAGCATAATGGTGCCCGAATAAATACTGTTGAGCATGTATTAGCAGCATGCGCAGGATTACAACTTGACAATATTCTGATAAAACTAGACGGCCCAGAGCCTCCTATAATGGATGGCAGCTCAATAAAATTTGTTGAAGCACTCCTTGACGCTGGTTTGGTGGAACAAAATGCAAATAGAAACTACTTCGAAATTCCTGAAGAAGTAAGGTATAAAGACCCCGAAAAAGATATCGAATTAGCAGCCTTGCCATTAAATAATTATCGGCTAACGGTAATGGTAGACTATAATTCGCAAGTTCTGAGTAGCCAACATGCCAATTTGACGGATATTACTCAATTTCCTACAGAATTTGCAAAATGTAGAACTTTCTGTTTTTTAAATGAATTGGAAGCACTTCATGATTCTAATTTGATTAAAGGCGGCGACCTTTCCAATGCAATAGTAATAGTAGATAGAGATTACGAAGATGAAGAATTGGCACATTTGGCACAATTATTAGGAAAGCCGAAAATATCTGTACAACCGGGTAAAGGAATACTCAATAACCTTGAATTGCACTATTCAAACGAACCGGCACGTCATAAATTATTGGATATGATAGGTGATTTGGCGTTAGTAGGTCGACCTTTAAAAGCGCAGATTTTAGCTGCTAGAACTGGCCATGCTGCTAATGTAGCCTTGGCTAAAAAAATTAAAAAACTAATGCTCGATACCAACAAAAGCAATATTCCAAAATATGACCCGAAACTTCCAATAGTATACGATATCAATGGAATTTCAAAACTTTTACCACATCGTTATCCTTTTTTATTAATTGACAAAATTATTAGTTTGGATAGCACTTCGGTAGTTGGTATGAAAAATGTTACAATGAATGAACCTCATTTTCAAGGCCATTTTCCAGACAATCCAGTAATGCCAGGTGTGCTACAATTAGAGGCAATGGCTCAAACTGGTGGTATTTTAGTGCTTACGTCAACTGGTGAACCTGAAAAATACTGGCCCTATTTAGTTGGAATAGAAAACTGTCGCTTCAGAAAAAGTGTAATACCTGGTGATACCGTAATATTTAAATGCGAACTTACTGCTCCAATTAAAAGAGGCATTGCCAAAATGCATGGAACAGCTTATATTGGAAATACTTTGGTTTGTGAAGCAGATATGACAGCGAGTTTGGTTAGAAAAACTAAGGTTGAAAATAAAGAATAAGAATAATTTTCAATTATAATTATAAATAAACGAAGGTCGGATAAATAAATCTTATCCAAAACTATAAAAATATGAATCAACCTTTAGCATACATTCATCCTGAAGCCAAAATAGCTCAAAACGTGGTTGTTGAGCCATTTAGTGTTATTCACAAAAATGTTGAAATCGGTGAAGGTACTTGGATCGGCTCAAACGTAACTATATTTGAAGGCGCAAGGATAGGAAGAAATTGTAAAATATTTCCTGGGGCCGTAATCTCTGCCGTTCCACAAGACTTAAAATTTGAAGGAGAAGAAACGATTACAAAAATCGGAGACAATACAGTTATTCGTGAATGCGTAACTATAAATAGAGGTACTATAGATAAACATCGCACGGAGATAGGTTCAAATTGCTTAATTATGGCCTATGCACATGTAGCACACGACTGCATCATCGGTAACAATGTAATAATTGCCAACTCTGTACAATTAGCTGGCCATATTATTGTCGAAGATTTTGCCAATATAGGAGGCATGACAGCCGTACAGCAATTTGTAAAAATTGGCAGGCATGTTTATATCGGTGGATGCTCGCAAGTGCGAAAAGATGTACCACCATTTATGAAAGCTGCCCGTGAGCCCCTCTCCTATGCTGGTGTAAACTCGGTTGGCCTTCGTCGTCGAGGTTTTTCAAATCAGCAGATCTCTGAAATACAAGACATTTACAGGTACCTATATTTAAAAGGATTTAATAATTCCGATGCAGTTGACAGGATTGAACTTGACCTTCCGGCTTCAATTGAAAGAGATGAAATAGTAAATTTTGTGAAAAATTCTGATAGAGGAGTTATTAAACGAGGAAATGGCGCCAGCACTTCCGAATAAAATATTAGGTTAATAAATACCTTCTATAATTTTAAAAAAGAAAAATTTCCTAAAAAATCAATGAGAATAGAGGTTGAAAATCTTGGGAAAAAATTCAGAAATGAGTGGATATTTAGAGGTTTCAATAAAAGTTTCGTAACAGGAAATACTTATGCCATTATTGGACCAAATGGTAGCGGAAAATCAACTCTACTTCAAGTAATTTCAAATTATATACCTGCAAATGAGGGGTTTACAAATTTTTTTTATGAAAATATACAGGTAGAAATTGATAATATTTATAAATACATTTCGTATTCCTCACCATTATTAGAACTTATTGAAGAATTTACCTTAGATGAACTCTTAGCCTTTCATTTAAATCTAAAGCCATTGTTGGAAAATAAAACCTCAAAGGAATTTATAGAAATAATTGGTTTGCAAAATCAAGAAAACAAACAAATCAAATTTTTTTCGTCTGGAATGAAACAAAAAGTTAAACTCGGGCTTTGCCTTTTTTCAAATTCACCAATTTTATTTTTAGATGAACCTACAACAAATCTTGATTTAAAAACAAAAGACTGGTTTATTGAAAATATTAACTTGATAAAAGAAAAAAAAATAAAA
>JANMZR010000067.1:0-2009 GCA_031383555.1 Cytophagaceae bacterium
AAATGTAATTATTTTTTTTAGCACAACCATATCAGATAATAAAGTCTTTTTGAAGTACAAAATAATGTTGGAAACGGAATTATATATTTATTTAATTTTTGTATTTTCACATATGATAACTAAATTTTTACCGAAACAAATGTTCAGAACAAATAGTGTATTAATCATATTGCTTTTTACTATTAGTTCTTGTAAAAACACCTCAGAAACTCAGGAGAAACCTATTTTTCAATTATTAGACCCTTCTAAAACAAGCGTAAAATTCACAAATTCAGTAACAGAAACCCCAGAATTCAATATCATTACTTACCGTAATTTCTATAATGGAGGGGGAGTAGCCATTGGGGATATTAATAATGATGGTTTGCCAGATATATTTTTCACCTCCAACCAAGGCAAAAACAAACTTTTTCTGAATAAAGGCAAGCTACGCTTTGAAGATATTTCCGAAAAAGCTGGCATTGGAGGCACAAAAGCTTGGAGTACAGGCGTATCCTTGGCTGATATAAATGGAGATGGTTGGCTAGATATTTATGTATATAAATCAGGCGATGTTAAAGGGGATAATAAAGAAAATGAGTTGTTTATTAACCAAAGCTACCTAAGCCCCGGAGGGGAAATATCCTTTGAAGAAAAAGCTAAAGCCTATAACCTTAATAACCAAGGTTATAGCACACATGCATCATTTTTTGACTATGATCGGGATGGCGATTTGGATTGTTATATTTTGAATAATTCTTTCAAAAATCCAGCGAAAATAGAGCTTTATAAAAGTATGCGTGAAACCCCTGATATAATTGGAGGTGATAAATTGATGAGAAATGATAGCCAGTTTTCAAATGGCGTTTTCATGCCAAAATTCACAGATATAACCACACAAGCAGGCATATATTCTTCCGCCATCGGCTTTGGTTTGGGTGTTACCACAGGCGATGTAAACGGCGATAATTGGCCAGATTTATACATTAGCAACGACTTTTTTGAAAAGGATTATTTGTATATTAACCAAGGAAATGGCCGTTTTAAAGAAGAAATTAATACAAGAACTGACTATGTAAGTACTTCAAGCATGGGTGGTGATATTGGCGACTTAAATGGCGACGGAAGCCCTGAAATATTTACCACAGATATGCTTCCGGCCACCAATGATCGCATAAAACGAATGATGGTATTTGAACCTTACCATTTGGAAGACTATAAATACAGAGCCAATTATTTTTACCAATTTCCACAAAATTGCCTTCATTTGAATGATGGAAAAGGCAACTTTCAAGAAATCAGTAATTTAACTGGACTTTCAGCTACTGATTGGAGTTGGGGAGCCATGATTTTCGACTTTCAAAATGATGGTAAAAATGACATTTTTGTGGCAAATGGCATTTATAAAGACCTCATGGAGGGCGATTTTCGTGATTTTGTTTATGACGAAAACAATAAAAAGCCAGGAATGGGCAAAAAAAACCATGGTATTTCGAGCCAATTGCCTTCAACACCTTTGCAAAATTATGCATTTGTGAACAATGGCACTTTACAAATGACAAACCAAGCTGAGGCTTTAGGACTTAAGGAAAAAACCTTTAGCAATGGCTCAGCTTATGGCGATTTGGACAACGATGGCGACCTTGATTTGGTATTGAATAACGTAAATCAGCCTGCTATGATTTATGAAAATACAACCAATTCGGCTGAAAATCATTATTTGAAAGTAAAATTTGAGGGCTCAGAAAACAATAAGTTTGGAATTGGTGCTAAAGTGATATTAAAAGCTGGTAATCAGACTTTTATGAAAGAAAATTTCACCAATCGTGGATTCCAAAGCAGTATTGAACAAAGCCTTATATTTGGTTTGGGGAAAATAAAGGAGGTTGAAGAATTGATAGTGATTTGGCCAGATGGAAAAACAGAAACTAAGAAAAATGTAGGAGTGAATCAGACTTTAAATTTGAAAACAGCGAATTCTAAAACTCATTACATTCCTATTTTAAGTAAGAATAAGTCGATTTTTGTTG
>JANMZR010000109.1:0-1702 GCA_031383555.1 Cytophagaceae bacterium
CCACTTATCGCTATTGAAGGTGCTGTGGTGGGTGTTTTAACAGGTTTAGTTGGCGCTGGAGGTGGCTTCCTGATCATCCCTGCCTTGGTGCTTTTGGCACGATTACCTATGAAAATGGCCGTGGGTACTTCACTTTTAATTATCGCTGCCAAATCACTTGTAGGTTTTGCAGGCGACTTGTCAAACATAACTGTCAACTGGCCTTTTCTTTTAGAATTTACCACTTTATCAGTTGTCGGTATATTTTTAGGTACCTATATTTCAAGGTTTATAGCGGGAGAAAAACTCAAAAAATCATTCGGATGGTTCGTTTTGGTAATGGGAATTTATATCATTTCCAAAGAAATATTTTTCAAATAATTTAAAACAAAACTATAAATAATCTTATATTTTTAAACAACAAAACTATGTTTTTTCAACACGTATATGATAAGAGTTTAGCTCAAGCGAGCTATTTTATTGGTTGCCAAAAGGCAGGAATCGCCATTGTAATTGATGCAAAAAGGGATGTGGATACCTACCTCGAAATTGCCAAACAAAATAACATGAAAATCACTCATGTAACTGAAACGCATATCCACGCCGATTTTCTTTCGGGCACACGTGAATTGGCTGCTATAACAGGTGCCGAAATGTACCTTTCTGACGAAGGAGGAAAAGATTGGCAATATGAATTTGACCATTTTGGTTTAAAAAATGGCAGTATAATTAAAGTGGGAAATTTAACTTTAGAGGTGATTCACACACCGGGCCATACACCCGAAAGTATCAGTTTTTTATTGACTGATAAGCCCGCAAGTCTTGAACCAGTGATGTTATTCACGGGTGATTTCGTTTTTGTAGGTGATATCGGAAGGCCAGATTTATTAGAAAAAGCGGCAGGATTAATTGGAACAAAAGAGGCGGGAGCGATACAAATGTTTGATTCTATCCAAAAATTTGATGCCTTACCAGATTATTTGCAAGTATGGCCGGGCCATGGTGCTGGCTCAGCTTGTGGAAAGGCTTTGGGTGCTGTGCCGAGTACAACTGTTGGCTATGAAAAAATCAGAAACTGGGCTTTGCAACACGAAAATGACCAAGAAGGTTTTGTGAAATATTTGCTGGAAGATCAACCAGAGCCACCTAAATACTTTGCCATGATGAAACACTTGAATAAAGTGGATAGACCATTATTAACAGAAGTTCCGAAGCAAAAGAAGCTTTCGGGTGATGAAGTAAAAGTGGCCATGAGTAAAGGAATAAAATTAATTGATGCTCGAAATAAAGCAGATTTTGCGGCTGGTTTCATTTCTGATAGTATTAATATACAAGGAAATAATGCTTTTGCAACTTGGGCTGGCTGGTTTGTGGATTATAATGAGCAATTTATGATTGTTGCTAGCGATAATCAAATCGAAGACCTCACTCGTAAGCTGATGCGAATTGGCTTGGACAACGTTCTAGGTTATATCTCTGACGTAAATACATTAGGAATAGAACTTGAAAAAAGTGATATTATTGGCATTGATGAATTTAAAACTTACCTAAATCGTGATGATATTCAAGTAATCGATCTCAGAAATTCTACTGAATATAAAGAAGGCCATATTGAAGGCGTTCCCCAAGTTTTCATTGGAACTTTACCGCAAAATTTGGATAAAATTAGTAAAGATAAACCTGTTGTAATTCATTGCCAAAGTGGTGATAGGGCAACTATTGG
>JANMZR010000116.1:0-53169 GCA_031383555.1 Cytophagaceae bacterium
AAGCACCAAAATATCGTCTTTAACACCTAAAAAAAATAGGATTACAATTGCAACAATAGTTAAATTGATAATTTCACCACCCTCATGACTTGGCCAAAAGCCTTGCGTGATAAAATAGCCAATTAAAATCGAGGCAAATATAGCAACTCCACCTAAAGTTGGTGTTTTACGGTCATGTGAGCTTCTGTTTCCTGGAATATCCATTAGGTTTTTCAACCTTGAAATAGTAATTATTACTGGAATTGAGGTTTTTGAAACAAGAAATGAAACGAAAACAGTGAATATGACCTGAAAAAGCCTATTCTGCCCCATAATATCGAGTATATCCTTTACCATTTAGAATGTTTTCAGTCAAAAATTAATTCATTAAATTTAATTTCAAATTTCTGATTTATACAAAAATAGCATTTTGAGCTCTGATTGCAAAAAAAAATAAGAAAATCGGATTAAAAACTATTAAATGGTCATTGCTCTCTTATTCATTATTAAGGCTGGGTTACCCTTGTAAATTCCATGAGATTCCATATTTTTAGTTGCAATTGAACCAACTGCCAATACCGAATGGTCATAACAAATCACATTGGGGCATACCATTGATTTAGCACCAAGCCATACGCCATTTTCTACTATTATTTCTCCAATAATCAAATCGAAAGTAGGTTTTTTATAATCATGATTACCAGTAAGCAGCATAGCGCCTTGTGAAATACACACATTATTTCCAATTATTACTTTAGCCAAATTATCAATCCAAACCTCCTCACCAATCCAACAATCGTCTCCAATTTCAAGCAGCCAAGGATATTTAATGTTCACTTTTGGTTTTAGTATAAGGCCTTTCCCTAATTTTGCACCAAATAAAATTAATATAATTCGTTTTATTGAAATAGGTAATGGAACATAACTATTGATAAAAATATTACCTACTATTATCCATAATAATCTCTTTACTATTGAAGATTTATTATAATTTTTCCAATACCACGAATTATTAAACTTTTTTAAATTTGTTTCCAATTAGTATTTTTTTAATACAAAAATAGACAAAATCATCAATTATTAATAAAATTTAGTTCAATAGATTTTTTTTGTAATTCATGAAAATTGCATTTTAATCATAATTTAATGTCCAAGTTTACGTATTTTGGCTTTAAATTTGTAAAAAATAAAATTAGGTTAAACTTAATTCTGATGAAATTCTCAAAAATTATCTTTGCAATATTTACTTTTTTCATAGTGCAATTGAACCCAACTATTGGTCAAACACAAAAACCGCCAACTGAAGGAGTAAGCGGCCGTGTGCCAGGCATGCCAGAAACACCCCCTTTGAGAGCAGTTGAGATCAATGCTGATGACCAGCGGTATAACGATTCATTATTAAATGCACGTAAAGGCACACCAGATGCCATTGTAGTTGGAGCCGCTCCTACTGCTGATGCTATTGCAAAACAAGCACTAAGAGAAAAAATATTTGGAAATTCTATTTTCAGCAATAAAAACTTAAAATTTGAACCCAACCTAAATATAGCCACGCCAGTTGATTATCACCTTGGCCCAGGAGATGAACTTATTGTTGAAATGTACGGCTACTCACAAAAAACCATAACACTAAAGGTACAACCAGATGGCTTTGTAAATATTGATAAATTTGGTTTGGTATCAGTAAATGGACTTACAGTTGAAGAAGCTAAAGAACGAATTAAAAATAAATTATCAAAAGTATTCATTGGATTAAATTCAGCAAATGGATATGCAACAAACACTTATCTTAATGTTTCTCTAGGTAATATCAGATCAATTAGAGTTTATGTAATTGGAGATGTTATAAACCCTGGAACAGTATCAGTATCAGCCCTTTCCAGTATTATGACAGCCCTATATTTGGCTGGCGGACCATCAGAAATAGGAACTTTTAGGAACATTCAATTAATAAGAAAAAATAAGGTAGTTTCTAAAATAGATTTATATGAGTTTATCACCTCTGGAATAAAAGCTAATGATATTAGACTTCAAGATGAGGATAGGATATTGGTTCCCCCTTTCCAAACTCGTATTGAATTAATTGGAAACGTTAAAAAACCAGGATTTTTTGAAGTATTGCCAAACGAATACTTAGGAAAAGCAATAGAATATGCTGGCGGTTTCAATGAAGAAGCGTTTACCAGTAAACTGCGCCTTCAAAGAAATACTGAAAAAGAACGCAAATTACAGGATGTGAAAAATTCAGAAATAAATAGTTTTGAATTACAAAATGGTGATAAAATTACTATTGATAAAATTTTGGATAGAATTGAAAATCAAGTAAATATAAACGGGGCAGTCTTTAGACCTGGTCCCTATTCCTTGACCGAAAATTCAACAATATTAACCCTACTTAAAAGCGCTGAAAACGCAAAAGAAGATGCTTATTTACAAAAAGTACGAATTATTAGGTTAAAACCTGACTTAACAATGAGTACTTTTTCAGTGAATCTAGCTAGAATTATAAATGGAGAAGACCCAGATGTAAATCTTCAAAGAGAAGACAGAATAGAGATTTCCTCGAATTTTGACCTTAAAGAAATATATACAATTGGTATACAAGGTGAAGTAAATAAACTAGCCGTTGTAGCACCAGACGGTACATTTCCAGAATTAGAAAAAGCTCCTTATTACAATGACATGACCTTGATGGACATAATAATGTATGCCAATGGCTTAAAAGAATCAGCAGCGGGTGGATCAATTGATGTAACTAGACGAAAAAGGAAATCGGGAGCAATGGATGACCTTACTATTACCTCAGACCTAAGTCAAACCTTTCAATTTAAGATAAAATCAAACTTACAATTAGAGGAAAAAGATGCAAAATTTCCTCTCGAGCCTTTTGATGAAGTATTTGTAAGAGCTTCGCCTAATTATGAAACTCAACAATTTATTACTGTTGAAGGTCAAGTTATTAAACCCGGCCCTTATGGTTTGGTGCGTAAAGATGAGCGACTTTCAGACATAATAAAAAGATGTGGCAATCTTTCTGAATTTGCATTTATTGAGGGCGCCACTTTGGTAAGACAAAATGTATTGACTCCATTGGAATTGGAAACAAAAAAGAAACAGCAAGATGCGCTAAAAAATACCACAAATGCAGCTTTAGAACTTGAAGAAATAGCTACAATATCTCGAGAAAGAATCGGAATCGACTTAGAAAAGGCTATTAACAATCCGGGGTCAAATTATGACTTAATATTACAAGATGGAGATGTATTGAACATTCCTAAAAAACCACAAACAGTTAAACTATCTGGAGAAGTATTATACCCAAATACAACTCAATTTGATGACAATTTCTCTTTTAAAGAGTATATATCAAGAGCGGGTGGTTATACAAGTCAATCACTAAAAGGAAAGTCGTACATTTTATATGCCAATGGCTCAGTTGACCGTACAAAAAAAGTATTTTTGTTTAATGTATACCCAAAAGTAAGGCCAGGATCGGAAATAATAGTACCAGTAAAAATAAAGAAGACAACATTTGGAGAAATTGTTGGAACTTTGGTTGGCGTTTCAACTGCACTTGGCACATTAATAGGAATTCTAACTCTCTTAAAATTACAGTAATCTATGCAACCCGAAGAACAAATTACCATTAAAGATATTATTCTTAAAGTAATATCAGTTGGGAAATCAATTTTAAAGAATTGGAAACTGGTACTACTTTTTGGAATTATTGGAGGTGCACTAGGCTTCCTTTTTGACTACAAAAACCTAACAGATCCCACTTACAAGTCAACTACACAATTTTACCTGGAAACAGCCATGCCGGCCAACGATTATGGTGGCTTTGCCAATATGTTTGGCCAAGGCGGTGGTGGAGGTGGTGGCCTTTTTAGTGGTGAAAATTTAATTACTCTTATAAAATCTACCGATTTTATTGAAAAAATTCTCCTAAAAGAAATTACAATTGATGGCAAAAAACAGATATTGGCCAATTATTTTCATAAAAAAAATAAGCCTAAGCTAAAGCCAGATGAAAAAATTGAAAAAGATGAGTATAAAGTATTAACACATTCAGTTAAGAGCAAATTCAATTTAGCTGAATTCAATTCACTAGCTATTGTAAAAGGCCCAGCTGTAGCTGCAACAAACTTGGAACCAGTAGAAAAAACCTCTTTTTATACTCTAGATGTAGTCACTTTCGATGACACTCTTTCCAAAGTATATGCTGAAGTGTTTTTAGAAAACCTACGTGAATACTATTTGGATTCGAAAACTAGCAAAATAAAAACAAATATTCAAAGACAAGAACGCATAGTTGATTCATTAAGATATTTAACTCAATCTAATGAAAGCAGTTTGGCAAGAATTCAAGATCAAAATCAAGAAGCAGTTTTTGAGCAAGGCAAAGTACAAGAGCAAAGATTAAATAGGCGCACTCAAATGTTAACTAATTCCTATCAAGAACAAGAGCGGATGCTTACTAACATGAAACTTCAGTTGTATCAAGACTCGCCGTTATTTAAAATTACTAGTCCGCAACGGTTTCCTCTTTCAGAATCTAAAACGAACCTTACAAAAAGCAACAAAAAAGGAATTTATATTGGTATATTCTTAAGTTTTATATTCGTCGCTTTGCTCGATGCTATTAGAGAAATAATGAAGGACGAAAAAAAATAAGCATGGCTACAAAGGAAGTAATTATAGAAGCCAATCGGTCTGAAAAACATTATTGGCTTGACATTTGGAATTTCCGTGATTTACTTATCATACTTGCAAAAAGAGATATTATGGTAAGGTACAAGCAAACCATAATTGGTGCTGCTTGGGGCTTTGTAAGGCCTTTATTTACACTTTTAGGCTTTGGCTTTATCCTTACAAAGTTTATAGGAAAAGGACAATCCAACGAAATACCTTATCCAGTTCTTGCCTTTTCAGGCATACTTATTTGGACTTATTTTTCAAATCTATTTATCCAAGTCAGTAACAGCCTAATTACAAATACAAATCTAATAAGTAAAGTATATTTCCCAAGAATAATAATGCCGTTAAGTGCTGTATTTGTGGTAATTGTGGACTTTCTGATGGCGCTAATACTATATACTATTTTGGCATTATGGTTTCAAACTTTTCCTAGTTTCCAAGTGGTTTATTTACCAATTGCTTTAATACATGCATTTTTCTTGGCTTTTGGAATTGGGCTCATTTTTGCAACTTTAAATATAAAATATCGTGATTTTGGGCAACTAGGGCCATTTTTGGTACAATTTGGTATGTTTATTTGCCCAGTAGCTTTAACAAAAGAGTCATTAAATATTCCTCAAAATTGGACTTTTATTTACAATTTAAATCCTGTAGTTGGTCTTATCGACTCATTCAGATGGGCTATTTTACCTAAAAACAATCCTTTTCCTTGGGATAGTTTTTTACCTTCCATTATTATTACTTTTGTTCTTCTAATAATTGCAGTGGCTTTTTTCCGAAAAAGAGAAGATAAGTTTGTGGATTTTATATAAAGTTTTTTTAAATCAAAATATAATTGACACGCTTCTTGTTAAATTTACCTTTATCTATTTAAATATTTTTAATTAATACAAAGAGTTAATGCAAGCGATTGTAGCCGAAAATATAAGTAAAAAGTACATTTTAAAACATAAAGACGAAAACGCTCCTACCAATTTTAAAGAAGCACTTTTTAATATGTTTTCAAAAAAAGCTAGAAGATTTGAGCAATCAAAAACTAAAGAGGAATTTTGGGCATTAAAAAATATAGATTTTAATATTAACCATGGCGATAGAGTAGGAATAATTGGTTCAAATGGGGCAGGAAAGTCAACTTTATTGAAAATTTTAAGTAGAATTACAGAGCCAACCACAGGTTCGGTAAAAATAAGGGGCCGTGTTGCAAGTCTATTGGAAGTTGGAACGGGCTTTCACCCTGAGCTATCGGGTCGTGAAAACATATTCTTAAACGGTGCAATATTAGGAATGAAAAAAACCGAAATTAAGAAGAGTTTTGATGAAATAGTTGCTTTTTCAGGTGTTGAAAAATTTCTAGATACACCCGTAAAGCGTTACTCATCAGGCATGTATGTACGGCTTGGCTTTTCTATTGCTGCACATTTAGAGCCTGATATAATGATAGTCGATGAAGTATTGGCCGTAGGGGATGCCGAATTTCAGAAAAAATGTTTAGGTAAAATGAAGGATGTGTCGGCAGAAGGCCGAACTATTCTTTTTGTAAGTCATAACCTAACTGCAGTTGATAGCCTTTGTAACAATGCTATTTTCTTGAATAAAGGCGAAGTGCATGACCAAGGTGAAGTAAAAAAAGTAATTGGTTCCTATTTGAAAAACTACTCTAAAAATAACCTAGAGCAAAATTGGTATGACGACAAACATGCCCCAGGTAATAGCCAAGTTAGATTCAGACAAATAAGGGTAATTCCTCAGCTATTGCCAAACCAATTGGCGATGGATGTACGTACTCCCATTCAGATAAGTATTGAATTTGAAAGCTTTATAAAAAAAGCTACTTTAAATTTAAGTTTATTTGTACTCTCCTTAACTGGCGAATGTGTTTTTAATATTGGCTCCGAAATAATTACTGAAGAAGATGGGCTTTTTAGAGGGATTTGTGAAATTCCCGCCCCTTTATTGAATGATGGCTCTTATACCTTATCAGTTATGATTGTAAAAGATACCACCAATATTTTGTATTATCTGGAGGAGCCCCTTAATTTCGAAATTGCTGATTGGCGGGAAGGAAATGGCAATTGGTATGGTAAATGGCCTGGTGTTATTCGCCCAGCACTGCCATTTTCATTAAATAAAATCGGATAATGATCAATGTAACCAAAACTTTCCTCCCTCCTATTGAAGAATATCAAGCCTATTTGGCTGGTGTTTGGGAAAGAGAGTGGGTTACCAATAATGGGAAGTTGGTTCAAGAACTTGAGGCCAAAATTAAAGAATATTTGAAAGTTGAAAACCTTTGGTATACCTCAAACGGAACAGTTCCTATTCAATTGGCTCTCAAGTCATTAGAAATTAATGGCGAAATAATCACCACTCCATTTTCTTATGTTGCCACCAGTAATGCCATTCTTTGGGAAAACTGTCGGCCAGTATTTGTTGATATAAATACAGACGATTTTTGTATAAACGCTAAACTTATTGAGGCCAAGATAAACTCAAAAACTAGGGCAATTTTGGCAACACATGTTTATGGCTTTCCCTGTGATGTAGAACAAATTGAAAAAATAGCCGAAAAATATAAGCTGAAAGTAATTTATGATGCTGCGCATGCTTTTGGTGTGGAGTTAAACGGAAATTCGCTTTTAAGTTATGGTGATATTAGCACCTGCAGTTTTCATGCAACCAAGGTTTTTCATACTGTTGAAGGTGGAGCAATTATAATAAAAGACAAGGAGCTAACTGAAAAAGTATATTGGCAAAGACAGTTTGGACATAAAGGTGATATTTATAAGTACCTGGGAATCAACGCTAAAAACTCAGAAATGCATGCTGCAATGGGGCTATGTATGTTACCTAGGGTTAATGATATTATTGAAAAAAGAAAGGCTTTAAGTGGACTATACAATTCACTTTTAGACTGGGAAAAACTATATAAGCCAAATTCAAAGTATAACATCAAATATAATTACTCTTATTTTCCTGTACTTTTTCAAACAGAATCACAAATGCTCAAAGTAATTTCAGTGCTGAATAAAGTTGATATTTTCCCACGTCGTTACTTTTACCCCTCGCTCAATACATTGCCTTTTGTGAATGGTGAGTCATGCCCCCAATCAGAAGAAATTAGCGCTAAAGTGCTCTCTCTCCCTTTATTTTATGACTTGCCTGAGTCAACAGTGGTGCAAATTTCGGGCATAATTAACAATAATTTATAATTTTTCGGCTTAAAAAGTTTAATTTTGAATCGCCAATATTATTATAGGCTACCCAAAGTTGACTTACTCAAATTTGACAACTGGTTTAATAAAATAATTTATCAAAAAAATCAATATGCTTAAAGTTGCCATAATGCAACCCTATTTTATGCCGTATATTGGTTATTTACAACTAATTAATGCCGTTGATAAATTTATATTATATGATGATGTGAGTTTTATAAATAAAGGCTGGATCAATAGAAACAATATTTTGATTGGTAATAAAGCTAATTTATTTACAATACCATTGAAAAATGCTAGTCAAAACAAACTAATAAATGAAATAGAAATTATTAAAGATGGAAAGTGGCAAGGCAAACTTTTGAAAACGATTGAACAATCCTACAAAAAGGCTCCTCATTATTCATTAATTTCCCCAATTTTAGAAGAAATCATAAATTATTCAGATAATAATATTTCCAATTTCATTTTAAATTCCATCCAGAAAATATGTAATTATTTAGAAATCAATACGTTAATAATTCCGAGTAGTAAAATTTTTGATAATTATGAAATAAAAGCCCAAAGCCGAATTATCGATATTTGCAAAAAAGCAAATGCCAATCAATATATAAATCCAATCGGCGGAACAGAACTTTACAATAAAAATGACTTTGAAATTGAAAATATTAAGCTTAATTTCATCCGAACAAAACCGATAAAATACAAACAGTTTTCGAATGAATTCGTTCCTTATCTATCGATTATTGATATGATAATGTTTGTAGAAAAATCAGAAATAAAATTACTCCTAAACGAATATGAATTAATATAAATATGGCAAAAGTTATTATTTTTGGTACCACACTTTCGGCAGAATTGGCTTATTTTTATTTAAAGCATGATTCTGAACATGAAGTGGTGGCATTTACTGTTGAAAAGGAATATTTGAAAGAAGATGAATATAAAAACCTACCAGTAATTGCTTGGGAAGATATTGCAAACAGCTACCCACCAGATAACTATATGCTTTTCGCACCGATTACAGAAAGACAAATGAATCGAGTAAGGGAGCGAATATACAATGAAGGCAAAGAAAAAGGCTATAACTTCATAAGCTATATTTCGTCAAAAGCCACTATTTTCCCAGAAGCAAAAATTGGAGAAAATTGCTTTATTTTGGAGGATAATACAATTCAGCCATTCACATCGATTGGCAATAATTGTGTACTTTGGAGTGGAAACCATATCGGCCACCATGGCACTATAAAAGACCATGTTTTTTTCACTTCACATGTGGTGCTTTCCGGCAGATGTATTGTTGGTAATAACTGTTTTATTGGTGTAAATGCCACTATTAGAGATGGTTGCGAACTAGGAGAAGGCACCCTAATTGCAATGGGGGCTAACCTTACTAAGCAAAAAACAGAGCCTTGGTCTATTTGGAAAGGCAACCCCGCAGAGCCCGCCAAAATATCAAGTAAAGATATTAAGATTTGAAGTATTAGCTATGAGGTGTGAGGTATCAGGTTTTTGATTTTTGCGAATTGAGATATGAATTTTAAAAATTGACAAAAATATTTATTTTAAATGCAGCATTGGGTAAAAAAGGGCTTAATTTATAAGCCAAGTGGTGAATTTGATTGGAATAAAACACATGCCCATGTTGTTTCAGCTGATATTGTAGATGAAAATACTTTAAGAATATATTACTCTTCTAGAGATAGCTTTGGTCGTTGTCAAGCGTCATATTTGGAATTAGATAGAAAAAACTTATCTAAAGTAAAATATGTGCACAATTATCCTATTTTAGCCTTAGGCAAAAAGGGCACTTTTGATGATTGCGGAATTATGCCAACTTGGCTTCTAAACCACCCAAATGGCCAAAAATGGCTTTACTATATCGGTTGGACAGTCAGAAACACGATTCCCTATCACAATTCTTTAGGTTTGGCAATTAGTGATGATGGCATTAATTTTACGAAAAAGTTTGAAGGGCCTATTATACATACCATAGCAACAGAGCCTTATTTTAGCGGTTCTGCGTCGATTTTATTTGACAAAGGAGTTTTTAAAATTTGGTATTTAAATTGCACACATTGGCATGAGGCAGCAGATGGCAAAATGGAACCTTGCTATCATATAAAATATGCTGAATCGGTAAATGGAATTTTCTGGAAAAGAGAAGGAAAGGTGTCAATTGACTATTTTGATGAGCAAGAAGGTGGAATTTCTAGACCCTCTGTATTAATTGAAAACGGAATTTATAAAATGTGGTATTCATACCGTGCCATCGACGACTATCGTGATAATATTGAGCGCAGCTATAGAATTGGTTATGCTGAATCAGAGGATGGGATAAATTGGGAAAGAAAAGACGCCCAAGTTGGAATTGATATTTCAGAAACCGGCTGGGACTCAAAAATGATTGAATATCCATTAGTAATCAATCATTTAGATAAGAAAATAATGTTTTATAATGGCAATGGATTTGGAGCTTCGGGCTTTGGCTATGCAGAATTAGAATAAATATATATTATGATAAATGTTGAAGAATATAAAAAAAATGGATTTCAATTGGTGAAAGGTCTTTTTAATGAAGGAGAAATAGATACAATTAGAATTGAGGCTCAACAAATATTTAAAAACCAAATGAATCAAATTGGGCTAAATCTTTCGGAAATTGACACCGAAGAAAGCTTCAATCTCAAGCTTTTTCAACTTTTTAACGAAAGTCCCGATCACATAATTTCATCAGGAAAGCATATCCAGCACTTGATTTCCTTGCATAAAATTTCGCTAGACTCCAGAATTACAGATATTTTAAAACAATTGGGTTTTGGTTTTCCAAATATATGCACAAGGCCAGTGTTGTTTTTTAACGCTAAAAAATTGGCTAAAAAGCAGGTATATTGGAAAACTGACCCCCATCAAGACTGGCGTAGCATGCAAGGTTCTCTTAATTCGATGGTAGTTTGGGTCGCTTTGTCTGATATAGATATTTCATTAGGTGCACTGGAAGTGATTCCAGGCAGTCATAAAAAAGGCCTACAAGCAAAAGAAATGGTTGATTCATTTGGTTTAATAACTGAAGCGCAACTTGGGGGTGAAAAATTTGTTCCAATTGAAGTAAAAAAAGGAGATGTTCTTTTTTTCTCCTCTTTTCTAATTCACCAGTCGGGCGATAATTCAACTGAAAACGGCATCCGTTGGTCTTGCCACTTCCGGTATAATGACATGAACGAAACAGAATTTATAGAACGTGGCTATCCGCATCCTTACGTTTACTACCCAAATCCCGATTTAATTACCGAAAACTATCCAAAAGATGGTAGAGTTGAAGAGTATTTCTCTGTTAATTAATTAAGTGAAAAAAGTATTCTAATTTGAATTAAATTTAATTTCGAATTATTTAAATAGCGTGTAATTCAACATTCAAGGAAATTGTATGGTAGGATAGTTATTAACAAGCTAAAAAGACAAAATGTCACAAAAAGGTCACCCTGAATTAAGTATATGCGTCACCGTTTATAACCATGAAAAATTCATAACAGAATGTTTGAATAGTATAGTTTATCAAATTACAGATTTCAATTTTGAAATAGTTATTGGAGAAGATTGTTCGACCGATAATACGAGAAACATAGTAATTGAATATGCAAAAAAGTACCCAGAACTTATAGTGCCAATACTTTATGAGCAAAATCAAGGCACGAAACAATGCCCAGGTAAAGGGAACTTTATTAATACTTTTTACAAATGTAAGGGCAAATACATAGTACATATTGAGGGCGATGACTATTTAACCGACCCAAATAAACTGCAAATTCAGTATAATTATTTGATTGAAAATCCGGAAGCTTCAGCTTGCTTTCATAACGCATTAGTCGTTTATGATGACAATCTACTTCCATTCTATGAAATTAATAAACCCGACCAAAAACCAAAAATATTTCCAGAAGATTTATTGTATGACAAAGAAGTTTGGTTTATGGCCACTGCAAGTGTAATGTTTAGGCGAAATTTAATCGCAGAAAAATTTCCAGATTGGTTTTTAAAGTGCAAAAGCGGCGACATTCCTCTATACTGTATGCTTTCAAGTCAAGGTTATGTTGGCTACATCCCAAAAATTATGAGTGTTTACCGAAAGCATCCTACTGGCCTAAGCATGACAGACATCCATCATGACTTGAATTTTATAAAGAATCGGATTTTCATGTATAAATCAATAGATAAATATACCAATAAAAAATATAGCGTTTATATCAAATTCATATTATCAAAGTATTATTTGGATGTTGCCAATTCTATGCAATATGGAAATAATGCAATTTATAGACTCTATTTCACAATAAAATCTTTGCTAACTTATAGGCCAAATAATACATTCGAAACTATAAAACTGAATGTTATGTCAAAAGAAAACTTTGATAAATACTTAAATTTTAGAAGAAAAATAAATACACTTTTAGGGAAATAAATGAGTTTAATATATAAGTTATCCAAATATAAACAATCCGTAAAATACCATAAATTAATGGTGAATTTTAACTATTGGGGCGCTTTATTTAAACTTAATTTTATCAAATATTTTACCAATAAAAAAATTCATATTATAGTGTTGCCCGAACATATTGGTGATGTAATAGCTTTTAGTCCATTTGCAGAAAAATTAAAAAAAGATGATAAAAATACTTATGTTGTTTGGTTAATTAACCCCAAATTCTTGTCGATAATTGAGCATAATTTTAATATAAACTATTGTATACCAATATTTTGCGACGGAGTAGCAGAGAAATTTTCAAAAAATAAAAACTTAAAAATATATGATGTTAGGTTCAATGGTAACAACTTTTGTACTATTTGTAACACCAAACGACAATATAAAAAAATTGATGATAACTTTAACTTAGAAAACTATTATGAATATGGTAGTTTGTTAGAAATATTCTCAAAATTGGCTAATAAACCAATGAAAAAAGAAGACTGGCAACCAACAATTTATATTCCTTCAGAAACTGTCTCAGAAATTGACAATCTTAATTTACCTACCAAATATATTTGTATCCACGCAACTTCAAACGAATTAAAAAGAGAGTGGGCAAAGGATAAATGGGTTGAGCTTTGTAATCTGATATTCAAAAACCAAAATATTAAAATAGTACAAATTGGCCTTAAAGATAATCTTAAAATTCAACATCCAAATTTCATAGATTTTTGTGGAAAGCTAAGCTTAATTCAAACGGCAGAAGTTATAAAAAGGAGTCAATTATATATTGGAATAGATAGTGGCCCAGCTCATATGGCCAATGCTACAAAAGCAAAAAGCATAATATTACTTGGCAAATACCGAGATATAGTAAATTATATGCCTTTTTCAGGTAATTTTGCAAACGGAATTGATTCAAAAATTATTTACAATCCCAAAATAAAATGTCCAGAAATTGAGGTTGAAGAAGTTTACGAAAATCTTCAAAGGTTCATTTTATAACAAATTTTCAAAATAGATAAAAAGCTTGGTCGCTTTTAGATAAATCATTTTGTGGAATTAGTTATCAGGAATAAAGCAGGTAATTATTCCCAAAAAATTTAATATTTAATGAGTAGAAGTCTAATCCGCACAATTGCAATACATTTACCACAGTTCCACCCCACGCCCGAAAACGATAAATGGTGGGGAAAAGGTTTTACAGAATGGACCAATGTAACTAAAGCTAGTCCCATGTTTAACGGCCATTATCAACCACATTTACCTGCCGACTTAGGGTATTACGACCTTCGTTTGGCTAAAAGTAGAGCCGACCAAGCAGCATTGGCATCGCAATATGGCATTGAAGGCTTTTGTTATTATCACTATTGGTTTAATGGAAAGCGGATATTGAATGAGCCTATTGATAGAATATTAGCGTTAAAAGAGCCTGAATTTCCTTTTATGCTTTGCTGGGCCAACGAAAACTGGACACGTCGTTGGGATGGGCTCGATCAAGAGGTGCTCATAGAACAGAAATATGCCGATTCTGATGATATTGAGCATATTCAATGGCTTTGCAAAAGTGTATTTATTGATAAAAGATATATAACAATTGACAATGCCCCTGTATTTGCTGTTTATAAGCCAATGCTTTTCCCAGACATAAAAAAAACATTAGATATTTGGCGAAATGAAGCGGCAAAACTTGGTTTCGAAAAAATATATTTGATTGGGGTACAAAGTTCTGGCAGCAATTATATAAATCCAAAAGAATTAGGTTTTGATGCCGCTATGGAATTTCAGCCCGACTGGAGCCAGCTTCAGAAAACCGATTTATGGTCGAGATTTAAATATAAATTTGGCCTTAATAAAGGAAAGCCAGTAATATTCGACTATAAAAATATAGTTGAAAAAATGCTATTACGGCCAACCCCAAGTTATAAACAGTATCCTTGTATTACTCCATCATGGGACAATTCAGCTCGAAAAAAACATAATGCGATTATCTTAAATAACTCAACACCAAGTATTTACGGCAATTGGTTGAGGGAAATTTTAAAGCGTTTTAAGCCTTTTTCAAAAGAAGAAAATTTCCTATTTATCAATGCTTGGAACGAATGGGCTGAGGGCAATCACCTAGAACCGGACCAAAAATGGGGCCTTGGTTATTTGGAAGAAACCAAAAAGGCTCTAGATGACATCAACTAATTTTTTTTGGAAAAACTTTAAAATTGGTAGCAATAAAAACCAGAATTTTACCTCAATAGGTAATAATTTCAATGCCTTATTAGAATCAATTGATTTTGTATGTTTGGCTTTTGAGGCCCAAAAAATCATAGTCTTTCTTTTTTTCCAAAAACTAATTTTATGGTTTTCAAATATATAATTAACAACCCTAAATCCTTCTGAAAATTGCAAACCTAATTTGTTTGATTTTGTGGAAACATTTTCTGTATGCCTTCTGAAATAATTTAAGCGTTCTTCTAGTCTATTTACTTTTGTTGATTTAATTAACTGCACCCAAAAAAACCAATCGCCAGTAAACCGATAGCTATTAATGAGCTTAAAATCAATGTTATTAATTAGTTCTTTTTTGAAAACTACAGAGCTAGCGTTATAAATTAGGCAACCTTTAGTAAAATCATTGACTATTAACTCATTTCCATTTTTTAAAAATGGCTCTGATTCATGTAGTGGAACTTCAATAATGGTATTTTCTTCGTTTATCCAATTGGAAGGGCTAAAAGAAAGACCTATTTCAGGAGATTTTTCAAAAACCTTAAGATGAGTTTCAAGAAAGTTTAATGATGCAAAATCATCACTTTCAGCTATCCAAATATATTTTCCTTTTGCAATATCAATACCATTTTGCCATTGAATAAAAGGTGATCCGCTGTTTTTCTCGTTTCGATGCAAATAAGTAACCTTTGAATTGCCTTTATATTCTTGCATAATCTCCCAACTATTATCAGTTGAGCAATCATCTAATAAAAACACTTCAATATCTATAATAGTCTGATTTATAACCGATTCTATTCGCTGGCGAAGGTATTTACCATGATTGAAACAAGGAATTATAACGGAAACTGTTGGCATTTGCAATTATATTTATTTTTTTGAAGGGAAAACACGTTTAACTGCATCTAAAAACTGCCTCCCAAATTGTCGACAAGGCTCCAAATGATTCCCTTCGGCCCATTCGTTCCAAGCATTGATAAACACAATTTGTTCACCCTCATTAAGCTCCATAGCCTTTTTTGAAGCTTCAATTAAAGAATATTCAAATAATTCAACCGATTGGTCTTTCAAAACAATTGCGTTTTTTTCTCTTCGTGCGGTATTATCAAAACCAACTAACACGCATGGAAATCCAGGGTAATTCATTTCTAAATTATGAATTCGATCTTTATAATATTTGTAGGTATAAAGTCTTAATTTCGAATTAAATACACCATTTAAAACATTTCTAATCAGCTTTTTTATTGAGGGGCCTTCTACCATAAATTCTGATAAAACCTGTAACCTTGGCTGAAAATGTAATGCATGATCAAACCCCAATTCATAAGGATTTTTATTCCTATCATGAGAATTAGAAGCTATGAAGAAGGGTTTTTTTATTCCATTATTCAGGCAAACCTCCTCAAAAATTTTGATCGTTTTTCTAGCATTTGGTAAGTCAAAAGGTTTATAAATAATAAATATTGGTCGGCCATCAATTTTTATATATCTCTCATCCTTAAATGATTGCACCAACCATAGGGCATGATTTCTATCGTCGTCATGGCTATATTCCTGTTTTATCAAAACCTCTTTCTCCTCTCCCATCCACCTTCTTGACCAGGTTTCATTGGCCCAAAAATAGCAAAAAGGGAAATCAGGATTTTTTGATTCTAAAATTAAGTCAATTGGTTCGTGTAACAATCTTTTGCCACTAAACCAATAGTGATAATAGCAAAATCCATCAATATTATATTCTTTTGCTAAACTGGCTTGTTCCTCTAGCGTTTCTAGCAAGCGCATATCATAAAAGCCTAGATCGGCCGGCAAATGTGGCTGGTAATGACCATCAAATAAAGGTTTTGCCTTTGTTACATTTGTCCATTCTGTAAATCCCCTTCCCCACCATTCGTCGTTTTCTGGATTAGCATGAAACTGAGGTAAATTTATGGCCAATACTTTCGGTTTTTCCATTGTAATTGAAGCATGTAATTCTTATTTTAGTCAGTTATAACAAAAAAAAAGGTATTGCTTTATATTTATTTTGATACACTTTTTAAATTATTTATTTGAGAAAAAGAATTATAAAATTTCTCTTTTTCTTTTAATATCGTTTCACAAAAGCCTGCGTTTCTTGCCTTGATTTTCTCAAAATTTGAATTGGATATTTTACCCATTTGGTATTTTAAAAAGGTAATGAAAAGACTTATTTTTTTACCAAAATAATTAACAAACCATTTTTTTCGAAAATAGTAGCCTAATTCAGCTCCAATTGCACGCTTTTCATGTATCAATTTATAGGGTAATAAAAACACATCTGTCACACCAAAACCATAGGTCATTTTCAGCAACCTTTCCCATGAAATTCTACTACTTGGCATATAGTGGATAAAATGCAATTCATTGGTATAGTATACTTTATAACCTAAAAGCCTAGCTGCTTGGCATAGTTCAGTGTCCTCTCCCGGAGCTTGCATATTTCCAATTCTGCCAGTTAACTGAGGCTTCCAATTTTGAGTTTTTAAATTTTCAAATATTTCCTTCCTAATACACATACATGCCGTAGGCACATTGGCATCAAAAGTAACATCAATGAGCGATTCATTTGGGTAAAGTGAACCTATTGCATAAGCCTCTTTTTCGCTTTCAAACCAAGTTGGAGGTGCGGTTTCATACTCACCTTCACCTCCACAACCTAAAATACCAATATCTTTATTTTGCATTAAATTGAAAGCTTTTTCAATAAAATTATCTGCAATTCTATTATCATCATCAACAAAACAAATTGTTTCGTATTTTGCTATAGAAACCCCCTTAAACCTTGCAAAGGCAGTACCAGGCTTTGGTTCATTTTCAATCCTAAAATTCAAATAATTATATTGTAAGGCTAATTTCTGAGAAATATCTACTGTATTATCTGTTGAATTGTTATTAACCAAAATGATTTCCCAGGGAATCGAGTTAGCTATTTTTTGATTAAATAAATTCATTAAAGTAGGACCAATTATAGTTTCACTGTTATAACTAACCACTACAACTGATATTCCAAACATTTGAAAAGTACAAAAAAGGTTTAATTATTAAAATGGCTAACGAGTGGCCTAATTATTTTATTCTATCTTTGTAAAAAAAAGTTTTAGCCCAAATATTAGGCTAAATTTAAGTAGAATTGAAAAATTAATTTCCTATTTTTCAGTTGTAAAATTAGGAAAAAAAAACAAATTTATGGGTTATTTGTCAAGTTATACTGTCAAGGATATTATAAAACCCATTTCAATTGGACAAAACCCGCCTAGGATAAATAAAGATTTTCCTAAAATATCTGTAATTACCGCTTCGTATAATCAAGGTCAATTTCTAGAGCGCACTATATTAAGCATAATTAATCAAAATTATGAGAATTTAGAATTTATAATAATTGATGGTGGCTCTTCAGACAACAGCCTTGAAATAATAAAGAAATATGAAAAATATATAACATACTGGATTTCAGAAAAAGACAATGGCCAAGCCGATGCTATTAATAAAGGCTTTAAAATAGCTACAGGCGACTTACTATGTTTTCAAAACTCCGATGACTTATTTTGCAATAACTCATTTAAAATTTTGGTCAATTATTATCAAATAAATCCTAATTTTGATTGCTATTATGGCGACTTATTATTTATAGATGCCGAAGATAATTCTTTAGAGATTTTAAAAACAAATAATTTCAGTTATAAAGCACAAATACTTGAAGGCATGCAGATTTTCAACCAGTCGATGTATTTCAAAAAGTCGCTAGGTGAGCAATATGGCTATCTCGATGCTAGTCTATCATTTGTAATTGATTATGAAAATGTGCTCCGTTGGGCGAAAAACGGTGCAAAATTTGTGAAAGTTAACAATCTTTTAGGCGCTTTTAGATTGCATGAGGCTGCCAAAACAAATAATTTGGAGGCAATTCGAAAAAAAGAACATGAAATGATTAAAAATAAATATTTGAATTTATTTTTTACAAATAAAAAACCAACAAAATTGGATTACCTTTTTTTGCGAATTAATAAACTCTTCTATTTCATCAAGAAATTTGACTTCGGTTATATTTTATATAGATTTTCAATTAAAAAATGAAGCTTAAAATACAAGGATTTGCAATTGTTATGTTGCTTTTTGGTAGCCCAATAATTCACTTTTTTCGGGATTTTGCGGGTGTATTACCTAAGTCGCCATTGATAATGCCTATATTTTCGGTTTTATTTTTTGGTATGATTTTTATCACTTTCGACAACTTCAAAAAATTATACAAACCCAATTACAATATTTCTGTAATGGCTTGGTTATTTTTGGGCTATTCTATTTTTTTAGCCACCATATCAGAACATGTAAGAAAGCCTGCCATTGAATTTTTGAACTACTCCTTTCTAATAATTTTTTTTTATTTGCTTTGTGGTGTACATAAAAGGGTTGCCAAAGAGATGATACCTATTGTTATTTTAGTGACTTTCTTTGATAACCTAGCTCTTTTATATGCCTTTATTAAAAACCCATTTACGCAACTTGGGCAAAGGGCAATTATATCAGATGCAGGTTGGGGTGAAGGTGCTGGCAATCCTAGTCTTTATTCATTTATGGCTTTTACTGGCATTATTGCATCAATAATATATTATAATCGAGCGAAGGTGATTTGGAAAATACTAGCTATTGGTACAGTATTAACTTCCATTGCAGTGATTTTAATGACGATGATTAGAGCAACTATGATTACAATTGTACTCTGTGCTATTTTTTACCTATTTTTCAATGGCAAATACCTATTTAGGAACAGTAAAATTGGCCGCTGGTACGATTATGGGGTTTCAAAAAGTAATTTTGTATTATTTTCAATTGGTTTACTTTCTGTTGTCCTCTTATTGTTTGTTGTAAATCCGAAAATTCTAACTAGCCTACTCACCTATGTTGAAAACTCGTCAAGCACCCTTACCCACGTAATTGATACAGTTTTTGCAGGTAGTGATAGTAAGCCTCGTCATGTTGACCCATCGGCGGCCAATCGGCTGGGAACATTTAATTATTCACTAAAATTATTATCGGAAGATCCCATAAAAATGATTTATGGCTTTGGGTATCGCTTTTTATATGTGGATATTCCTTTTATGCAAGTGTTTTTGGAAGAGGGAATTATTGGCTTCATACTTATTTTAATGTTTCACTATTTTATAGCAAAAAATATATTTATCGCTGCACAAATAGCTAACAATCAGTGGATTATGCTATTAGTATACTACTATATTTTACTATTACTCACATCACTTACTCGTGGTGAACCTTATGACCCCTATTTTTGGAACTATTTCTTAACAATTGCTAGGTTTTTAAAGCCTGAAGATATGGTTTTAAACTTTGAGTCAAAGTCAAAAACTGGACTTTTATTACCAACAAATAATTAATTGATGCTATTCCCTCGACAAAATAATTTTGATTTAATACGCCTTTTTGCTGCTTTACAAGTTTTAGTTTATCATTTATTGAGTCATTTTAAAGTATTGAATAAATACTCAATTTTGCCTGAGATATTAAATCAATTTCCAGGAGTACCCATATTTTTCTTTATTTCAGGTTTTTTAATAACAGCTTCATTCACTAAGCCAAATAGCACATTAGGTACCTTTTTCAGAAATCGGATTCTAAGAATATATCCAGCTCTTTGGCTTTGTTTGCTTATAACTATCATAATACTACTATTTTTTGGTGAGATAGAGTTTACAAATCCTAAATTTTATGTTTGGATATTGGCACAAATGACCTTTTTTCAACACTATTCACCAGATTTTTTAGATAGCTGGGGAGTAGGTAACCCTAATGGTAGCCTTTGGTCCATAGTAGTTGAGTTACAGTTTTATGCAATTTTACCTTTCATTTGCTTGTATTTGAATAGATTAAAAAGTTTAAAGAAAATAAACATCACAGTAATTTCCATTTTCTTTTTCTTTTACTTATTAAATCACATAACCCACTCAAAAATAATTGACCCTGAAAGTGAATACTATTTACTGAATAAACCAAAATTATTGCTTGAATTTAGAGTAATATCAACGACCATAATTTGGCATATTTATTATTTTATGATAGGGATCTTCTTTTATTATAATTTCGATTATCTAAAAAAATATATTCAAGATAAATTTCTTGTTTGGTTCATTTTGTATATAATTTATATTTCTTTTTTAATGTTAAGTATTGATAAATATATTAGCCCTGAAACTGATAACATATTTGCCTTTTTTGAATTGATTTTACTGGCGATGCTTACATTTTCATGCGCTTTTTCATATAGAGGTTTGTCGGAAAAACTTCTCAAACACAATGATATCTCTTATGGAATTTACATTTATCACATGCCTGTGATAAATACAATTATTGCATTAAATATTCAAGGAACTATTTTCAAGCTATTGATTTCATCAGTAATTGTGATTAATTTAGCTATATTATCATGGATTTTAATCGAAAAGAGGGCAATTAGCTATAAAAAGCAAAATATTTGAGTTCCAAACTTTCCGAAACCCAAATAAACAAAAAGTTATTTCACTAATAAAATTTTAAAATAAAAAATGGCCGATGTTATAAATGTAAATTATGATGAGGATAGCATAAAATCATTGGATTGGCGTGAGCATATTCGGTTACGACCAGGTATGTATATTGGCAAATTGGGTGATGGCTCGTCTGTGGATGATGGAATTTATGTATTGGTAAAAGAAATTATTGACAATTCCATAGATGAACATATGATGGGACATGGCAAGCAAATTGATATAAAAATATCAGAGCATAAAGTTGAGATTCGTGATTTTGGTAGAGGGATTCCACTCGGAAAAGTAATTGATTGTGTTTCAAAAATAAACACGGGTGGTAAATATGACTCAGGTGCTTTTCAAAAATCTGTAGGCTTAAACGGAGTAGGAACAAAAGCTACTAATGCACTTTCTGGCAATTTTAGGGTTCAGTCTTTTCGAGATGGGCAGTCGAAATGGGCTGAGTTCAGTCAAGGTAGGCTTATTACACAATCAGCTGATTATGAGTCAACTAATAGCAAAAATGGCACAAATATTATATTTGAACCAGATGGCACTATATTTAAAAACTACCATTTCATTCCCCAATATCTTGAAAGTCAGGTTTGGAATTATGCCTATCTGAATGCTGGATTAATACTTAATTTTAATGGCGAAAAATATATTTCTCAAAATGGACTTTTAGATTTATTGCGAAAAAAAGCCAATGAAGAAGAAGCCCGTTATCCCATAATACATCTAAAAGGCAACGATATTGAATTAGCAATGACGCATTCCAACCAATATGGTGAAGAATATTATTCGTTCGTGAATGGGCAAAATACAACTCAAGGGGGTACACATTTGCAAGCTTTTAGAGAGGCCATTGTAAAAACTGTTAGAGAGTTTTACAAAAAAGATTTTGAGCCATCTGATATCCGTGGCTCTATCATAGCTGCTGTGGCAATACGTGTGCAAGAGCCAGTATTTGAGTCGCAAACTAAAACCAAATTAGGCTCATCAAACATTAGCCCAGACCCTGAATCTCAGTCAGTTAAGAGTTTTATTGGCGATTTTATTAAAACTGAGCTTGACAACTTTCTACATAAAAATCCAACTATTGCCGATGCAATGTTGAAGCGTATTTTGCAAAATGAAAGAGAAAGAAAGGAAATAGCAGGAATTAAAAAATTGGCCAATGACCGTGCCAAAAAGGCGAATTTGCATAATAAAAAATTACGGGATTGTCGGGTGCATTATACTGATGAAAAAGCTGAAGAACGGTACAATTCAACTCTATTTATCACTGAAGGTGACTCAGCTTCAGGTTCTATTACAAAATCAAGAAATGTACAAACCCAGGCAGTGTTCAGCTTAAGAGGTAAGCCTTTGAATTGCTTTGGTTTAACAAAAAAAATAGTATATGAAAACGAAGAGTTTAACCTACTTCAGCATGCATTAGACATTGAAGATGGCCTCGACTCATTACGGTACAATAACATTGTAATTGCCACAGATGCCGATGTGGATGGTATGCATATTCGATTGTTAATACTCACTTTTTTCTTGCAATTTTTCCCAGATTTGGTACGAAACGGACACGTTTATATATTGGATACACCGCTTTTTAGGGTTAGAAATAAAAAAGAAACAATTTATTGCTATACAGATAAAGAACGAAAAGCAGCCATAGAGAAATTAGGTCCTAAGCCTGAAATAACCCGTTTCAAAGGGCTGGGGGAAATTTCACCTGATGAATTTGGTGGTTTTATTGGCTCCGAAATAAGGTTAGATCCAGTAATATTAGATGAGGATACGACAATTGTAAAACTATTGAATTATTTCATGGGAAAAAATACTCCTGAACGGCAAAAGTTTATCATCGAAAACCTTGTAGTTGAAAAAGATGATGCTGAATTGGCATTAACTGCCTAATTTATTATACTAAAATATTTAAATAAATACTGTGACTTTAGAAGATCTCCGCAACGAAATTGATAAGCTTGACGATAGTTTACTTGAAATTCTAAACAAAAGAATGGAAGTAGTGAGAAAAGTCGGTGAGTTAAAAAAACACTCAAACACGATTGTATACAGACCTGAGCGTGAAAAATCAATATTAGATAGGCTTTCGCACCAGAGCAAGGGGCTCATGAATAGGCCTGCTCTTGAGGCTATTTACCTTGAAATTTTTGCCGTTGCCAGAAACTTAGAACTTCCAGAACGGATTGCCTATTTGGGCCCCGAGGGTACATTTACACATCAAGCTGCCGAAAGTAGGTTTGGGGCCATGAGTGATTATTTGCAATTACCAAATATTCGATCGGTATTTGAGAGTGTCGATACTGGTCGTGCTAGATTTGGAGTAGTGCCTATTGAAAACAACCAAGAAGGTATTGTAAAAGAAACGATAGATTTATTGTATGAAACCGACCTGAAAATAGTGTCGGAAATAGTAATGCCTATTCATTTCGCTTTGGCAAGTCAAAATGAAAAACTAAGTGAAATCACTAAAATATATTCGAAAGATATTGCTTTTGGCCAATGTGAGAAGTTTTTACATGATTATTTCGGCAAAAAAGACTTAGATTTTTTGAATGAAGAACAAGACTTTTTCATACAAGTTGAATCCACCTCAAAAGCTGCAAAATTAGCTTCATTGGATGAAAATTCTGCTGCAATTTGTTCTCATCTAGCCGCTAAAATGTTTAAAGTGCCTATTTTATTTGACAATATTGAAGATACACAGCTTAATAGAACTCGCTTTTTTATAATAGGAAAAGACGTTGTGAACCAGAAAAGTGATAACGACAAAACCACTATAATTGCTAAACTAATTGAGGACGGCAAGCCTGGCACCTTAGTAAGATTTCTGCAAGAGTTTGAGGAACAAGGAATTAATCTTATAAAAATAGAAAGTCGACCTGCCAAAGAAGGCGATAAATTTCACTTCTGGTTTTTAATGGAGTTTGACGGCTATTTTATGGATGACAACGTACAAGCCATCATTCAACGGCACGTGGGTGATGTAAAATGGTTGGGGAGTTATGTGAAAGTGGTGTAATTTTTAGTTTTACTACTAATTGGCCAAAATCAACTTCGCCTTTTCAGCATCAATTCCTATCTGAGTTTTTAAATCGTCAAGCGAGTTGAATTTAATCTCGTCTCTAATTTTTTCTACGAAGCTGATAGAAATATTTTCGCCATAAATTTCTTTATCAAAGTCAAAAATATGCACCTCAATGGTCCGATCCTTTCCTTCAATGGTTGGGCGTTTTCCAATATTTAAAACTCCTTGGTATATTATATTATCATGATTTATCAAAACTGCATATACCCCATCGGCAGGTACTAACTTATAGTCTTCAACTACATAAATATTTGCTGTCGGATAGCCCAAAGTACGTCCCAACTGCTTGCCTTTCACCACTTTACCACTCAGCGAATATTCAATTCCCAACAAACTATTGGCTTGTACAATATCACCAGCTAATAAAGAATTTCTTATTAAAGTGGAACTTATTCCAATATTTTCGATGTCATGTCTTGGAATTTCTATTACTTCAAAACCAAATTTTGTAGAATTTTCTTTTAAATATTCGAAACTTCCTTCTCTATTTTTTCCAAAACGATGGTCATATCCAATAACAAGCAATTTAGCGCCAATTTTTTCTACTAATATTTTTCGAATAAAATCTTCAGAATTTATTTCTGAAAACTCTCTTGTAAATGGAATTATTACAAGGTGATCGATACCGAATTTAGTCAGTTTATCAATTTTCTCAGAAATGGTTGATAATAATTTCAGATTTTGACTATCATTAAAAAGCACCATTCTTGGGTGTGGAAAAAAAGTGATTAGGACCGTCTCCCCTCCTTTTTCCACAGCTATTTCCTTTAATCTTTTAAGAATTTTTCGATGACCTAAATGTACTCCATCAAAAGTACCCGAGGTGACTATAGGAAACTTTATTTTTGGAAAATTGTCTAAATCGTAATGTATTTGCATTTAATATTTATCTCTTATAAAGAAAAACTAAAAAGTATCTATATTCTATCATTAAATTATTTTTTTTGGGATGTATCTATCCCAAATCCAAATATCAATCCTAAAAAATTAATTAAAAGAATTATTCAATAATCACCTTTTCATTTTCTACAAACTGTTCAATAGTTAAGGCATCTTTCACATTAAAATCACCGATTTTCTCTCGTCTTAAACTAGCCAAATAAGCTCCAGATTGGCATAAAATACCGAAATCACGCACTATACTTCTAATATAAGTGCCTTTACTACAAACAATTGTGAAGTTAATACTTGGAAAATTAGTTATATCAATTTCAAACAACATTACTGTTACCTCCCGAGGCTTTATCTCTACTTCCAAACCTTTTCTTGCCGACTCATACAATCTTTTTCCATCTTGCTTTATGGCCGAAAAAATAGGCGGAAATTGTTGGATTGTCCCTGTCAATTGCTTTTTAGCATTTTCAATCAGCTCATTATCAATATGTTCAATTGGATATTCACCATCAAAATCAGTTTCCAAATCAATTGAAGGAGTAGTTTTTCCTAAAATAAAAGTTCCTGAATATTCCTTTTGTTGTGCCTGATAATTATCGATTTGCTTTGTCATTTTACCAGTACAAAGTATTAATAAGCCAGTTGCAAGCGGGTCTAAAGTACCTGCGTGACCTATTTTTTTAAATTTACCAGCAAATTTTAGCTTTTTTACTACGTCGAAAGAAGTCCAACGCAAAGGTTTGTCTATTAAAATTAATTGCCCCAAATCTACATTCTCAACAATTTGTACAGTCATAACAATTTTTCCCTAAATTACTGTTAATGATTGACCTAAGGCAACAACTACCAATATTATTATACCTAAAACTATTCTATAGTAGCCAAATATTTTGAAACCGTTTCTAGTAAGAAATCCAATAAAAAATTTTATTGCCAACATTGCCACTATAAATGCTACAACATTACCAATAATTAAAAATGATATTTGATCGGCTTGAATACTTTTATAAGATTTCAATAATTTATACGCCGAGGCGGCAAACATGGTAGGAACAGCAAGAAAGAAGGAAAACTCAGCAGCGGTTGTTTTTGAAAGTCCCTGCATCATACCACCAATTATAGTTGCCGCTGATCTAGATACCCCAGGAATCATTGCAATACATTGAAAAAAACCAATTTTAAAGGCTTTTGGTAAAGTTACAGTATTTTCAACACTTCTATTTTCAAGCCACTTATCAATAAAAATCAAAATTATTCCTCCCAATATTAAGCTCATAGCTACTACAACAACGTTTTCAAGCAATTCGTCAATAAAATCATTTAACAAAAAACCAAAAATTGCCCCAGGAATAAAGGCCACTAAAATTTTAATATAAAAATCAAAATATAGTGATAGAAATTGAAAAGTGTTATTAGAGTTTTGCTTGGCCAATACCATATCAAAAGATTGGAAAAACCTTCTCCAATACAATACAACAACTGCCAATATCGCACCAAACTGAATATTTACAGTTAATAATTTGGTAAATTCTAAACTTGAAATTCCTAATATTGATGAAACAATAATCATATGGCCAGTTGAGGAAACTGGCAAAAATTCTGTAATACCTTCCACAATGGCAAGTATAATTACTTCCCAAACATTCATATGGTAGGTTTCTTGAGAATGGCAAAAAATTCAATTATAAAGCCGATTGTAACAATTATTGGCCCCAAAGTTAGGCCCATAAAGCCAAAACCGAATTCTTCCTTATCCATACTCATAATAAAAAAGCCTAGAAAAATCACCAATACTCCGGCAATCATAATATAATAATTTTTACCACTAAAGGGCATTTTTGAGTTCTTTTGCATTTTTTTTTAAATGTTAAACAAATGTGTTTTAAAAATCTTACTTATTTAATTTAAACTTATATTTTGAGATGAAATTTCAATATAAACATATGATTATCATGTATATAGCTCATCTAAAGTTAAACCTAAATATTTGTGAATTGACGAATAAGTACAAGTAACACCTGTAGCCACACCAAGAATAATTAAAAATATGGCTAAACTTCCAAACTCCATCCAACTAGAAAGTTTTAAAAGTTCGGGTATTTTACTAATAGCACCCTGTTGTACCAAAAGTAATAATACAATAGAAATACTAGCTGAAATAAGACCCTGCAAAGCACCTCGAATTACAAATGGTTTTTGAATAAAAAAATTGGTGGCACCTACTAACTGCATACTTCTAATAAGGAAGCGCTGTGAAAAAACTGCCAATTTTATAGTATTATTTATGAGTACAATTATAGTCATTAATAACAAAATCACAAAACCTGATAGTATAAGGTATATTTTCCTTATATTTTTATTTATATCATCAACCATATTTTCCACATAAGTTACTTCATAAACACCTCTCACTTTTTCAATTTCGTTTTTAAAAGAGGCCAATGATTTTTCATTGAAATATTCATCCTTTATTTTCAATAAATAGGCATCTCTTAAAGGATTGTCAATTAACAAAGTTTTGAAGTTTTCTTTGGTTTCACTAATAAATTCCTTGGCCGCTGAATCTTTTGAGATATATGAAATATTAGTTTTTCCTGCCTCATTTAAGGAAACGTAGTTCTTTTTTGATAGAATTTTCTTAACGGAATCCTTTTGTATTTTTGAAAGATCATTGTCAAGATATACCTGAAGTTGAATATTTTGTTTTACTAAAGTGGCTAATTTTTTTGCCTGAAAAGATATTAAGCCACATAGTCCTATTAAAAACAAGGCTATTGTTAAGCTTATTACAACCATAAAATTAGGATATTGGCCTATTTTTTTTGAGGAACTCACTAATTATTGTCAGTTTTTTTTAACAAAGTTAATAATTTCAGTTTACTAAATATCGTCAAATTTTGAAATTAACTTTAATTAAGTATTCAAAAGCTGTTACCCAAAACCTAAACAGAATAACATTTAAAAGATTTTATATTCAAAAATATTTACATTTTTGTACCTTTGTAATGATTTTAAGGATAAAAACCTTACCCATGTACACTGAATTAAATTTATCAATTCCTCCGAACATCGCTCTGGATCCAACCCAATTGGAGGTTGCATTACAGGAGCAAATGAGTGTTCCAATAGGCCAATTCACCTATCGAAAATTAAAGCAATCAATTGATGCCCGAAGTAAAAATATATTAATCCACTTACAAGTAGGAGTTTACTGTAATGAAGCTCCTACACCAATTATTTCCTATTCTATTGAAGCCTTACAAAATGTAACAGGCTGTAAATCAGGGATAATAGTTGGTGCAGGACCAGCTGGACTGTTTGCGGCTTTGCGCTTAATTGAATTGGGCATAAAACCAATTGTAATAGAAAGAGGAAAAGATGTTCGTGCCCGAAGGAGAGATTTGGCCGCTATTAATAAAGAACATATTGTTAATCCAGAATCAAATTATTGCTTTGGCGAAGGCGGAGCAGGCACTTATTCTGATGGCAAACTATACACCCGTTCTAAAAAACGAGGTGATTTATTAAGAATTCTGGAAATATTGGTTGCTCATGGTGCTCCTGAAGATATTTTATTTGAGGCTCACCCTCATATTGGCACCAATAAATTACCCAATATTGTAGCTAATATGAGAAATACAATATTGGAAAAAGGTGGTGAAGTGCATTTTGAAACTAAGTTCACCGAATTTATTTTGAACAAAGCAAATGTGGCAGGAGTTGTTTTAAATAATGAAAAAGAGTTAATTGGTGAAGCCGTAATATTGGCCACAGGACACTCAGCACGTGATATTTTTGAAATTTGCAAAAAACAAAATATCACAATCGAGGCAAAACCTTTTGCAATAGGAGTCAGAGTAGAGCACCCTCAAATTATGATTGACTCAGCTCAATATGGATTAGAAAATAGAGGCGATTATTTGCCAGCAGCTTCCTATAGCCTAGTTTCTCAGGTGAAATTAGATAAAATTCAAAAAGGAGTTTTTTCATTTTGCATGTGTCCTGGTGGTTTTATTGTACCATCAGCAACTGCTCCAGGCGAATTGGTAGTAAATGGAATGTCACCTTCTCGGAGAGACTCAAAATATGCTAATTCGGGCATAGTAGTAGCTGTTGATGAAAATGATTGGAAAGATTATAATGAATTTGAGGAGCTTGCAGCTATGCATTACCAGCAAGCTATCGAGCAGAAAACTTGTGATTATTTAGGTGGAAAACAATATGCCCCAGGCCAATTGGTGGATGATTTTATTAAGAATAAAGAGTCGAAATATTTGAACGAAACCTCCTATCAACCTGGCTTAAAGCCTATTATTTTTGATGAAATTTTACCTAGTAATATTTCAAAGTCATTAAAACAAGGTTTAGCTGATTTCGGTAAAAAAATTAAGGGATTTGCTTCAAATACAGGGCAAATAATTGGAATAGAAAGTAGAACTTCATCGCCAGTGAGAATACCACGAAATAAAGAAACATTAGAACATATCCATATTAAGCGCTTATTCCCGTGTGGAGAAGGGGCTGGTTATGCAGGCGGAATTGTATCAGCAGCTATGGATGGCGAGCGTTGCGCCGAAAAATTATTTGAACTTTATGGATAATATACTACAAAATTTGAGCTTTCAAGAATTGAAAGAAAGGTTATCAATAAACCTCAATTTGCCACTTCCAGGAATGATGGCACACCAAACAATGGCGGCATCTACACGATTTGCATTGCCTATGGAGCCAAATATCAAAACAAAAAAAAGTGCCGTTTTAATTCTTTTTTATCCTGATGCTCACCAGATTAAAATTCCTTTTATATTGCGACCACCCTATGATGGAACGCATGGTGGCCAGGTAGCTTTTCCAGGTGGACGGATTGAAAAAAACGATGAAAACCTAACCAGAACTGCGCTTCGAGAGGCACAAGAAGAAATAGGAATTCGTATTGCCGACGTGCAAATTATTGGCCAGCTTACCGAACTTTTTATACCTCCATCCAACTATTTGGTGCAACCTATTATTGGTTATATGCATTCAAAACCAGTCTTTTACCCAGACCCACGTGAAGTTGAAACAGTTTTTGAAGTAAGCTTTGATGAACTAGTTAACCCTTTGAGTATAACTGATGAATTATTAGATATAAAAGGAATAAAAATAAATGCACCCACTTATACTTTTCAAAACCAAAAGATATGGGGTGCCACTGCCATGATGATAGCAGAATTGTTGATGGTTATTAAAAATTCCAAATAATAGTAGTAGTAGTCTCCATATTGATCAAGAGGCCTTTTGACGAACCATTATTTAGTGCTGTGTCCATGAAGTTCGAATGACGGATCTTTTGAGTAAGATAAAATGAAACTAATAAATAGATTTAGTTTACCTCTTAATTTCAACTAATTGTATCAAACCAAGAGAATTTATTAAAAATCTGATAAAATTAAAAAGACCACATAAAATTTTGCCTAAATACGTTTTCGCCAAATTGTTTATTGTGTATATTTACAATACAAAATATTATACACATTAATCAATAAATTTATTGTCTTTTTGTTGGATTATTTAATGAATAATATTTACAAAATAATTTAGAGTAATAATAAATTTAAATTATTGCGAACCAATTTTCAGAGCAAATTGCATCATTAATATTTGATTAAGTCATCTCGTTTTAAAGAATTATTAGAGAAAAAGCCATGGAAAATCAACAAGGTTTATACCGCCCCGAATTTGAAAAAGATGCATGTGGAATTGGCTTCATTGCTAATATGAAAGGTCGTAAATCGCATGATGTAGTATCCAATGCTATTCAGATGCTGATTCGAATGGACCATCGTGGAGCATGTGGCTGTGACCCAAATACAGGTGATGGCGCAGGAATTTTACTACAAATACCTCATGAATTTTTAGTAGGTGAATCTTTAAAACTTAATTTTAAATTACCTGCAGCTGGTCATTATGGTGTTGGAATGGCTTTTTTTCCGAAAGAAGAAAAATTAAGAAATGAATGTAAAGAAATATTAGAACGACAGATAAAAACACAAGGTTTTGAACTTATTAGTTATCGAGTTGTGCCAGTTCAAAATGACGATTTAGGCACAGATTCAGGTAAAAATGAACCTCAAATGGAACAGGTTTTCGTAAAAAGGCCTGTTTCCGTTACTGATGAGGACGATTTCGAAAGAAAATTATTTATTCTCAGAAAATATACTTCTCGTTTGATTAATGAATCGGTTAAAGGCCTTAAAGATAAATTCTATTTCTATTTTACCTCCTTTTCGTGCCGTACAATTGGGTATAAAGGGATGCTCACTACATTGCAAGTGCCCCATTATTTTCCTGATTTGGAAAATGAAACAGTAACCTCCGCAATGGCAATTGTACATTCAAGGTTTTCAACAAACACATTTCCTGAATGGAAGTTGGCTCAACCCTTTCGTTTTATTGGTCATAATGGTGAAATAAATACCGTCAAAGGTAATGTGAGCTGGATGACGGCCCAATCGGCTCTATTTGAGTCCAGCAATTTCACAAAAGATGAAATGAACATGATTTTACCCGTTTGTGCTGGTAGTCAATCAGATTCTGCCCATTTGGACAATGCGATTGAAATGCTATACCATTCTGGTCGCTCACTCCCTCATGTAATGATGATGCTCATACCAGAGGCTTGGGACGGAAACGACGGTATGCCACAATACAAAAAGGATTTTTATGAATTCCATTCATCAATGATGGAGCCTTGGGACGGTCCTGCGTCAATATCATTTACCGACGGAAAAATAATTGGCGCCACTTTGGATAGAAATGGCCTACGACCAAGTCGCTATTGGGTTACTGATGACGATTTTGTAATAATGGCATCTGAGGCAGGAGTGCTTGATTTAGATCAATCAAAAATTATATCAAAGGGTCGCTTACAACCTGGCAAAATGTTTGTGGTAGATATGGAGCAAGGTCGTATTATCCCTGATGAGGAACTAAAAGCTGATATTTGCCAACGCCAACCCTATGGCCAGTGGCTTAAAGACTATAAAATTAGAATTGAGGAGCTTCCTGAACCGGGTTATACATTTAGACATCCTTATGAAAGAGAACTTTTGGCACGTCAAATGGCCTTTGGTTTCACTACTGAGGATTTAAGAATTATTTTAGCTCAAATGGTAGAAACAGGAAAAGAGGCCCTTGGTTCAATGGGAGTGGATACTCCTTTGGCGATACTTTCTGACCAAGCCCAACACCTTTCCTATTATTTCAAACAACTTTTTGCACAAGTTACTAACCCTCCGATTGATCCTATTCGTGAGCGCACCGTAATGTCATTAATTTCCGATGTGGGTGGCTTAACTAATTTATTGTCGGAATCACCAGAACATTGCCGTACCGTAGAGTTACAGCAACCTGTACTTACAAATACAGAATTGGAAAAAATTCGTTTTGTAGATCATTTTCATTTTCAAACAAAGTCAATTCACACTATTTTCAAGGCAGATGGAACAACCGATTCTTTGAAAAGAGCATTGACCCGTATTTGCCAGTATTCTGAAGATGCCGTAATCGATGGCTATTCCATAATACTTTTAACTGATAGAGGAATTGACAGCTCCCATGCGCCAATACCTTCATTATTAGCCTGTTCGGCGGTACATCACCATTTAGCAGCCAAAGGATTACGAGCAAAAGTTGGCATGATTGTAGAAGCTGGAGATGTTTGGGAATCGCATCATTTTGCAACCTTAATTGGTTATGGGGCATCAGGTGTAAACCCTTATATGGCTTTTGAAACTATAAAAGGCATGAAAGATAAAAACATGCTGAACGTTGATTATTCATATGAAAAATTAGAAAAAAATTATATAAAAGCTGTTAATGGTGAGTTACTGAAAATATTCTCTAAAATGGGAATATCTACTTTACAATCATACCAAGGAGCACAAATATTTGAAGCGTTGGGTATTTCTGATGAAGTTGTGAATGCTTATTTTAGAGGAACCGTTTCAAGAATTGGAGGCCTAACATTAGAAGCAATTGCAAAAGAGGCCTTAATTAAGCACAATAATGCTTTCCCAGTTCGACCAATTCCAAATCAAAAATTAGAAGTGGGTGGCATTTATCAATGGAAGCAACGTGGTGAGGCTCATTTATTTAGCCCAGAAACTATACACTTATTGCAGGCATCAACAAGAAATGGTGATTACCAACAATTTAAAAAATATACCAAACTAATTGATGATCAGGCTAAAGAAGCAATTACTTTACGAAGTTTATTGAAATTCAAGAAGGCTGAATCCATTTCAATTGATGAGGTAGAGCCTATCGAATCGATTATGAAACGATTTGCCACAGGTGCAATGAGTTTTGGTTCAATTAGTTATGAGGCTCATACTACCTTAGCCATTGCTATGAATCGTATCGGTGGCAAATCCAACACAGGTGAAGGCGGCGAAGATCCAATCAGATTTGTACCCAACAAAAATGGTGATTCATTAAACTCTGCTATAAAACAAGTGGCCTCAGGTCGATTTGGGGTTACGGCTGAATATTTGACGAATGCCAATGAATTGCAAATAAAAATGGCGCAAGGTGCAAAGCCTGGTGAAGGTGGACAATTGCCTGGTTATAAAGTAGATGATTGGATTGGAAGAACTCGCCATTCAACCCCGGGAGTCGGATTAATTTCACCACCTCCACATCATGATATATATTCAATTGAAGATTTAGCCCAATTGATATTTGACTTAAAAAATGCCAACCGTGCTGCGAGAATATCTGTAAAATTAGTTTCTGAAGCAGGTGTTGGGACAGTCGCTGCGGGAGTAGCAAAAGCCCATGCCGATCATATTTTAATTGCTGGGCATGATGGTGGCACTGGAGCTTCTCCCTTATCATCTATACGTCATGCTGGCTTGCCTTGGGAGCTTGGCTTGGCTGAAACACACCAAACTTTGGTCAGAAATAAGCTTCGTGGTCGTGTGACTGTGCAAACTGATGGCCAAATGCGCACAGGAAAAGACCTTGCAGTGGCAGCCCTTTTAGGTGCTGAAGAATGGGGTGTAGCCACAGCAGCTTTGGTTACAGCTGGCTGTATTATGATGCGAAAATGCCATTTAAACACCTGCCCTGTGGGTGTTGCAACACAAAATCCGGAATTAAGGGCTTTGTTTTCAGGCAAACCTGAGCATGTTGTAAATATGTTTAAGTTTTTGGCCATGGAATTGAGAGAAATAATGGCTGAACTAGGTTTTAGAACTGTAAATGAGATGGTTGGACAATCAGATAGACTTCAAATGAGAGAAAATATCAACCATTGGAAATACAAAAATCTTGATTTGTCTGCAATTTTACATAAAGAAGCAATTTCTTTGGATGTTGCCTTATACAAACAGGAAGAGCAAGACCATGGGTTGGATGTTCAATTGGATTGGAATTTGATGAAATTAGCCGAAAATGCAATCCATAACTTAGAAAAAGTATATGCTGAAATGCCGATAATAAATGTTAATCGCACAATTGGCACGATGCTTTCTAATGAAATAACCAAGAAATATGGTGCAAAAGGGCTTCCAAGCAGCACTATTCATTTTAAGTTTACGGGCACAGCTGGTCAGTCATTTGGCGCTTTTTCAACCAATGGAATAAAATTAGAATTGGAAGGTGATGCCAATGATTATGTTGGAAAAGGACTATGTGGGACAGAAATCATAATTTATCCAAATAAAATTGCCAAGTTTAAGGCCAACGAAAACTCTATTGTTGGCAATGTATCTTTTTATGGAGCCACTTCGGGTGAAGCTTATTTGCGAGGAATGGCTGGTGAACGATTCTGTGTGCGTAATTCTGGTGTTAAAGTAGTAGTGGAAGGCATTGGTGACCACGGTTGCGAATATATGACAGGCGGAATGGTATTGATAATAGGTGAAACAGGGAGAAACTTTGCTGCTGGAATGAGTGGTGGTGTGGCTTATGTTTTGGATGAAAAAAATGATTTTGCCTCTAAAGTAAATATGGAAATGGTGGCACTTGAAAAATTAGAGATAGAAGATGAGAATATTGTTTTAATGTATGCTAAAGCACATTTTGAAAAAACGGGTTCAGATGTTGCTGAAAATATTTTAAACAATTGGAAACAATTTTTACCGAAATTTGTAAAAGTAATGCCGCAAGATTTCAAAAAAGCATTAGCCTCAAGAAATATCAATTTCAGCGATGTTTTGGCTGATAAAACGGTAGTTTACAAGGACATACAAGTAGAGTTGTCACATAATTAGTTTGTGGTTTGTAGTTATTAGTGAAAAATAAAAATGTATTTAAAATAATATCGCTTTACGGTTTAGAACGTGATAGTAAATCAAAAATCAAGAATCAAAAATGGGTAAGCCTTCAGGTTTTTTAGAAGTACAAAGAGATTCACCAAAGAAAAGGCCAGTTTCTGAACGAATAAATGATTATAAGGAAATTGATATTGATTTCCCAATTGAAAAAGTAGAGAAACAAGCTGCTAGATGTATGGACTGTGGCACACCTTTTTGTCATAACGGCTGCCCGTTAGGAAATATTATTCCTGAGTTTAACGATGCTGTGTATGAGCAAAATTGGGGCTATGCTTATGATATTTTGGCCTCTACAAACAATTTTCCAGAGTTTACAGGTCGTATTTGCCCAGCCCCATGTGAGGCTTCTTGTGTTTTGGGAATTAATAAACCACCCGTTACAATAGAATATATTGAGAAATCGATCATTGAACATGCATTTGCTAATGGTTTAGTAAAAGCAAAAATCCCTCAAAAGAGAACTGGGAAAAAAGTTGCTGTAATTGGCTCAGGACCAGCTGGTATGGCAGCCGCAGCTCAAATGAATCAGGCGGGGCATTTGGTAACAGTTTTTGAAAGAGCTGATCAAATAGGAGGACTCGTGAGGTATGGTATTCCAGATTTCAAATTAGAAAAATGGATTATCGACCGCCGCTTAAAACTTATGGAAGAAGAGGGTATCGAATTTAAAACCAATGCCAACATTGGCGAAAACATTAAAACAAACAGCCTTTTAGAAGATTTTAACTTGATTATTTTGGCTGGAGGATCAAGTATTCCTAGAATTATCGAAATTCCTGGAAACGACTTAAAAGGGGTTTTCCCAGCAATGGAATTTCTATCACAACAAAATAAAAGAGTAGCAAATATTGACATAAAAAATGACCATAAAGGTGCCCCATACCAAAATGGTGAAATATTCGCCACTGACAAACATGTGGTGGTAATAGGTGGTGGCGATACTGGTTCCGATTGTGTAGGCACTTCAAATAGACATAAAGCAAAGTCAGTTACACAAGTGGAAGTGATGCCAATGCCGCCAAAAGACCGTGCTGCACAAACTCCATGGCCAAATTGGCCTATGATGTTGCGTACGTCAACTTCACATGAGGAAGGAGCAGATAGACATTGGTCAGTGGCAGTACAAAAATTTATTGGCGATGAAAAAGGAAATGTAAAAGGACTTTTAATTGGCGATATTGTGCTCGAATTGGTAGATGGAAAAATGAAACAGCTTATTAAAAATGAAAGAGAAATCCCTTGCGATTTGGCTTTAATTGCGGCAGGTTTTTTACACCCCCAACATACAGGAATGTTGGCTGACTTAGGCTTGGAGTTGGACGAAAGAGGGAATGTACGAACCGAAAATTATCAAACATCCAACGAAAAAGTATTTGCTGCTGGAGATATGCGTCGAGGACAGTCATTAGTAGTTTGGGCAATCTCAGAAGGCCGTGAAGCCGCACGTGCTGCTGACATTTATTTAGAAGGAAGTTCATTGTTAGAGGCAAAAGCTGTTTCCGTTTTTTCAATGGTTTAAGAAAAAATCAGAATTACAATATATTTTCGCAGTTTGCGATTCTATTAATAATGTATATTGAGCCAACTTATACCTAAAAATCAGCTTACCAATGCATAATTATCAACCCAGGTGCACCATAACCACTATTATTTGTATTATTAAATCCTACCCCACCTCCACCACCTGGAATAGACCCATCACCACCTGTAGAGTTACCTCCTGAGCTCAAGAATGAACTGGTTGGCATTAAATAACTAACTTGAACTCCATACCCGCCTTTTCCAAGATAGGAATCACCTCCATTTCCTCCTTTAATAACTCTTCTAAATTCGGTTGCCCCAGATTGTTCAAAGCTTACATTTGACTTTTTTCCCTTTCCGCCAGTTATAAACTGAATTAATCCTGATACTTCGGAATATAAAAAAGATATACTGTATGTGCAACTATTTAGACCTCTACTCACACCATAGTCGGCACCTGATGGGGCAACTATTCTACTATCACCAGCCATTAAAGAATTACTAGTTCCGCCTTTACCTACTGTAATTGACAATATTTCACCTGCAATTACAGGAAAAATTATACTGGCAAAATCACCTGCAGCACCACCCCGAGGTAAAACAGACATGGCATCACTTATTGGTGTTGTCAGAATACCGCCATGATTACCTCCAGCCCACATTTCGACCCATACTTTATTTACTCCAGCTGGTACTGTAAAAGTATACGATTGTGAAGATGGTTCTAATAAATTAAAAACCGAATGAAAAGATCTAGACCTTGGAAAACGGGCATACAAACCACTTGCTGTATTATTACCAGTCAAATTTTGCCAACCAGCACCGTTGAAATAACTCAAATTGGCATTTGCTTGGTCATAAACCATTAGACCAGCTGCCGGGCTCGCAATGGATGAAGCTGGTGAGGTAACTCTTGGTAAAAGTAAACCCTTATTAGCTGATTTCACATCTAACTGTGCCGAACTATGAGGTAAGGTTCCATCAGAATTGACTCCTAATTGTGCGTTAATTGTTAAAAAAGAGTAGGTAAGAAAATAAGTAAAATATATTTCAACATATAATTATAAATTAAAATTTATCCTAAAATAACATGTCGAGATTAATTTTCAAGGAAAAATACATTAAGCGGTTAATTAAATCAAAAAAAGGACCCGAAATTCTATTCAACCATAATAATCGAATGCACCTCCAATTTTGGAACTACTAAATTGGCTATTCCATTTTTATAAATAAATTTTAAAGAAAGATTTTCGGGTTGCTGAACTATCTTTTTTTGTGCTTTTTCCAAACGAATTTTCAAAGATAAATTAGAAAGCGGTGGGAGTTCGTCAAAAGTTTGAATTTTATTTGAATTATGGTTTCCGCCCGAATTGATTAGATTAATTGCCAATTTTCCTTTCATATTATTAATTGTGGTATGCACTAATTTAGAGCCATAAACCTCCACAATTGGGTTATGAAATAATTTATTTACAATATTTTTCAAAAAATCACGTAATGCTGGGCTTTGCAAATTAAGATAACTTTGTCCATAATTAAAATAAATTCCTGCTATTTTACCTTTTCCCAACTGTTTCATTGAAGCCGAAACCCCTTCCCCATTACGATAGTCATTATTATAATAATACTTACCAAGTACTTGTTTTTCAGCAGATAAGCTTACGTTTTGCAAAGAATCATTCACCACCGCAAGCTCATTATTTATGCTAACCCAAAATCGCTTCTTTTCCCCATCTCCCACTGTTTCAAAAGCCAATTCATTTTTAAATTGTCTGGTAGCGGCATTTCCAATAACTAAAATGTTACCTCCATTTTTAGTGTAATTAACCAGTTTTTGTTTAAAATCTGGTGCTAAGTTTCGCATTTCTGGAATAATAATTAAAGGGTATTTTTCCAAATTCCCTTCCAAATGATGCTCAGAAAGCACTTCAACAGCATTTTGACCGTCCATTAAAGCCTGCAAAATCCCCTTCAAAGGCATCGCAAAGCCATTTCCAAATAAGCCATGACTATATTTATTAAAATCATCCAACGAATAAAGCAAGCCAATTTGAGGAATTGCATTGGCTCCTTGTGTAAAAGGTTGTCGTTTTCTAGCAAATTCAGCAATCTCTTTCATCCTTTTCAGGTCTTGCATTTTGATAGAAAGATCATTATTTTGCGTAAAATAACATTGATATCCACCGCCAACTGCCATTATTTCAGCAGCTTCCTGATTCAAATTGAGAGCAGTTTTTGGTGCATGATTTTCATTGTATTCTGTATTGAAGCTCCACGACATCAGGTCCCAAGGTTTTTTATATTTCTTACCTTGCGATGCCAACACTCTTGCTTCAATCAAGGCCGAATTCACCCCGTTCATTGGTGAAATATCACCCGACATAAAGTCGACATTTAGGTCGACAGGAGTTGGCATAAACGACGAAAAAGCCCAATTAGAAGCCACCTGAAAGTTAGGTTTATAAGCATGGATTGCATCAGTATATTTAGCAACATAATTTTTAAATGATTTTCTTGCAAAAGCCCTAAATTCATCAAAATACGGGTCTTTTTGACCCTTGGGAACAGCATTTATGCCTGTTTCTTTTTTAAACTTTTCAAGTGCCAAAGGTGAATAATCGAGTACAGTTGCCCAACAATCGCCATCAACCCAAATGCCATCAATGCCATAATCAGCAATCTCTTTAAGCTGAGGGATCATCAATTTTTCAACATATTCACTATGAACCGACGTGATTTTGCTGCTTGGTTTTCCGTCTTTGTCAATAATTGCCCATTGGGGGTTTTTCACCAGCGCTGCCTCGTCCCAAACACCAGAATAATGTACATAAAGTGCTATTCCATGCTTTTTGGTAACTTTTCGAAATAAAGCTAGAGCATCCTTTTCAATTCGTTTTACAGATGTGCCAGCCGGTACTTTTGTTGGATATGAAGCAATACCGGGGTGGCCTTTGCAATCTACCTGAATAAAATCTGGCTTAACTGCTCTCAAAACAGAATCAATCATTCCTTCAGTGAGTGTTTTTCCAGTTAAACTATCATCTTTGCTAGCGTGTAAGTCAAAATGCAAGCCAAAAAAGCTTTCAGAACGCCTTAAAGGTTGTTTTTGAGAGAAAAGATGAAAATAAAAGATGAAAATAAAAATTGTAATTAGTGACTTTTTCATTTTTTAAAAATTTATAAAAGTATCTACAAGAATTTTACGAGTTCTACTAATTTAGTTGTGAATTCATTTTTATTCTTTTTTGGGAAAAATAAAATTAAAAAATTTAAAGCAAATAACTGACTTTTCATTCAAGATGTCCCCAACCTCCACCTCCAGGTGTTTCAATTACAAATCGGTCACCAGCTTCCAAATCTGATCCATCAATTCCATTTAATTCAACAATTTCACCCGATTTTTTGATGATTTTTTGGGTGCCAAATGCACCTTTTTCGCCTCCATTTAGGCCATATGGTGCATATTTTCTATGTTGGCATAATATTGACAATTGTACTGGTGCTAAAAATTCAATTTCTCTTATAATTCCATCACCCCCATTGAATTTCCCTTTTCCGCTAGAATTTTTACGAATTTCAAATCGATTTAGTCGAACTGGATAGCGCAATTCCATAATTTCTGGGTCGGTAATGCGGGTGTTGGTCATATGTGTATGTACAGCTGAAGCACCATTGAAACCGTTCCCAGCACCAGAGCCACCACAAATGGTTTCATAATAACCAAAAGTTTCATTACCAAATAGCGTATTATTCATGGTACCTTGTGAGCAGGCGACAATTCTAAAAGCTTTTAAAATAGTATCTGTCAATCGTTGACTGGTTTCAACATTACCTCCTACCACAGCAGGTGCTAAGGCTGGATTATCATCGAAAATTGGGTTTAGAATCGAGTTTTCTGGAAAAATTATCTTAATATTTTGCATCAATCCTTCGTTCAAGGGGATTGATTTTTGCAACAAAAGTCGTAAAACATAAATTACAACAGAGTTCACAATGGCTTCATTGGCATTCAAATTACCCGAATGAACAAGAGATGTTCCGTTAAAATCAAAAACACAAGCCCCTGATTTTGAAATATTTATGGTTACTTTAAGCTTTGTATTATCATCTAAAAATTCTTCCGCAGTAAATACCGATTCACCAAATTGTTTTAATTTTTCAGTAATAATTTTATTAGAATAGCTTTGTAAAAGATTCATAAATTTTGAAACTGTTGTCAAATTATATGTCGAAACCATTGCCAATAAAGCTTCTTTCCCACGGTTGTTAGCGGCCAAGGCAGCCGAAATATCAGCTATATTTTCTAAAACTGAGCGGGTTGGGTATTTAGCAGAAAGCAAAACATCTTTAATTTCATCAAATCTGATTTCACCATTTTTCACCAAATAAGTAGGTTCAATCACTACCCCTTCCTCTTCCAAATTTCGTGCATTTGGAGGCATTGAGGCTGGCCTAATTCCACCAATTTCGGCATGATGGCATCGAGAAACTACATAGCCAACTAAATCATTTTGAGCAGTATAAACAGAAGAAATTAAAGTAACATCCGGCAAATGTGAGCCGCCATATTTGGGGTGATTAGTGATAATTACATCATCTTTTTCAATTTTAATTTTCGCTAAAACGGTACGTACACATACGCCCAAACTACCCAAATGAACAGGTATATGCGGTGCATTGGCAATCAGGCGTGCATTTGAATCTAATAATGCGCATGAAAAATCAAGTCGCTCCTTTATATTTACTGAAAGTGACGTCCGTTGCAACATCATGCCCATTTGCTCAGCAACAGCCATAAAACGATTGGTGAACAACTCTAATTCAGCTTGCTCTGAATACTTAGCTTCTTGAATAATTTTTTCCTCCTTTTGCAAAATAGCCGATAAATTTTCATCAATGGTTAACGACCAACCTTTTTCAATTACTGTGGTAGAAAATGGATCAATTAAAATTGCAAAACCATTAATTCTTGACCCTGACCTTAATTCATCACGAGAATAAACAGGAACCTTTTGCCATTTTCCATCTATATAGGTTTTAGTGGTCCAAACAGGTTGGGTATTTTTATTTATTATTTTAAATTCTTTCTTAGTTTCTTGTTGTTTAACTAATTGTTTTTCAGCAACTTGAACTACTATAGAAGCCAATTCAATGATAGGGTTATCATTCCAATAGCTATAAATTTTTTTATAATTTTCTTTAAAGCTTTCTAATTCCCTTTTGAAATTAATACTATCCGAAAAATCAATTTCTAAACATGAGTCTTGCCCTTTTATTCTACATTTTAATGTTCTTTTTTTGATATAAACATTTGAATTTGAATTAATTATAATTTTAAGTTGATTTATAACTTCAGCTTCTAATTGGCAGAAAGCATTCTGAATAAAAGGCAAATTCTGCAAATTAAATTCTCTTAAAATAGGTTTTTCACCGATTTTCTCCAAAACTGATTGAGAAATACCATAAGCCGACAATAGACCAGCGTCAGCAGGAATAAGTATTTTGTTCATATTCAGCAAGTTAGCCATAGCACACGCATGCATCCCTCCTGCTCCACCAAAGGCCACCATTGTATAATCTTTAGCATCAAAACCTTTAGCTACTGATATTTTAAGGATTGCTTCAATCATTTTTTCATTGGCAATATGGAGGTAATTTTCTAAAATTGTATTCTTATCAGTTCTATTACCAGATGATTGCTCAATATTTGAAATAATTTCCTTGATTCTATCTTCTGCTTTTTCTGGATAAATTGGAATTGAAAAATAAGTAGTATCAAGCCGACCAAGGAGCAAATTCACGTCGGTGATAGTCAAAGGACCACCAGCACCATAGCAAGCAGGTCCAGGGTCAGAGCCAGCTGAGGCTGGCCCTACAGTTAATTTATAGCCATCAAAAGCACAAATAGAGCCACCACCTGCCGCCACCGTTTCAATTGAAAGTGCTGGACTGAATATGGTAGCAGCACCAATTGTAATTTCAGATTTCAAGTCAAAATCACCATCAAATCTGGCAACATCCGTGCTAGTTCCTCCCATATCGAAACTAATGATTTGCTCAAATCCAGCCTTTTTTGCAATATTAACTGCTCCAACAATACCGCCAGCTGGCCCAGAAAGCAGACTATCTTTTGGAAAAAAATTATTGCTATTTACCAAATTTCCAGCACTGGTCATTACAAAAAAAGGCTTATTTAATTTTGACTGAATGTTAGAAATATAGTTGTCAATAACTGGTGATAAATAGGCATTAACCACCGTTGTTTCAGCACGAGGCACAAATTTTATTAATGAACTGAGCTGTGTTGAAACTGAAATATTTGAATTAAAAGGCTTTAATTTCTCATAAAGCAAACTTTCATGCATTGCATTTTTATAAGAATTCTTAAAACAAATGGCAATACTTTTAAAGTCTAAATCTGCTTCATTTATTTGTTTTAAAACTTGTTCCACATTGATTGGAACTAGTATACTACCATCAGCATCAATTTGCTCATCTACTTCAATAACAGATTGATAAAGCGGTTTTGGTTTTACAATATTTATGGCAAAAATATCTGGCCGAGCTTGGTTGCCTATTTCCAATAAATCTTTAAAACCTTTAGTTATAATTAACAAAACTTTAGCTCCTTTATGTTCTAATAAGGCATTAGTACCTTTGGTTGAGCCCAATTTAAATTCTAATGCTGGAAAAAGCTGATTTAAAGGTGTTTGAGTTAATAATCGAATAGCAAAAACTGGCACTTCTTCTTCAGTAAATAGCTCGAATGAACGTTGGGCTTGTCGAAAGTCGATTGGAATTGGTTCGGAAAGTGAAATTATTTTTAAAATTGGATTAAATGATTTTACAACAAATTTTTGTTCATTAGTTCCAATAATTCTTAAAAAAAAACCTTGGAAAAAATCATTTTTAAATGTCCAATTATCCTTTATTTTAATTCTATTGCATCAATAATTTCCACTATTTCTGATCTTAAAACAGATTTACTCAACAATTTCAATCGACTAATTTTCCCTTCTTTTTCACAAATACAATCTGTAAAAGTACCACCTGTATCTATTGAAATTTTATACATTATTTATAGATTGTGAGTGATTGTGTGTTTGGAAGTTTGAGAGTTTATGAGTTTTTTAGTTCTCATTCAATATTTCTTTTAAACATTTCTTTCAAAAATACTTCATCATCCCTTTTACCACCAACTGATGCCCTTTCTCATTCGGATGGTTCACTTGAGACATATAATCCGTTACTTTTTCGCCAGATGAAACCAACTTTTGATAAACTGAATAGTTATCTATCAAGCCTGTTTGATATTGTTTTGACAAATCGACAACCTGATCACATATTTTCTGTAAATCGGTTTCTTTATTCAATAAATCAACACGCTGGTCGGGTGTAGCAGTAAGTAAAATAACTTTGATATTCTTTTTCAAGGCAGCTTTTATCATTTGTTCCCAAGCTTTACGTGATGCAACCGCACCAATACCCGTATCATTCAATGCATAATCAATAAACAATACATCAGGCTCGTGATTGAGCACTTCTTTCTTAAAACGTTTAGCTCCAAGTTGGGAATTTTCACCACCAATACAAGTTAAAATAATGTTGATTACCGCTGTTGGATAGACCTTTTTCAACTCTTTCAACAGTAGAAATGGATAGGATTCAAATGGCTTTACGTCAGGCGTTACAAAATAACCAGATGGTACAGAATGCCCGTGAAAAACGAGATTAATTGTTCGGTTTTTTGGCCATACTTTGGTTAGTTCTGCCTTTATTTCAGATAGATAATCCTCTTTTTCTATGCGTCTTTTCCTTGATATTTTATTTGCTTCTGCATCTAGAATAAAAGGCGTGAGCAATCCAGCTATTGAAACAGATTTTATAAATTTTCTTCGTAATAAGGTTTTCATTTTTTCCAGGAGCTTAACCCTATTATTTTATGTTTTGCCTCTTTGTCTCTTTGCCTCTTTGCCTACTCATTATATCTTTATCTCCTTGCCTCTTTGCGCCTCTTTGCCTCATTTCAAAACTCAATCCTCACAACCAATCGGAGCACCAGGAGCCATTGCTTTTGGAGTAGTTTTTTTAATATTTTCTGGATTTTTTATTTGGTCTATCAAAAAGGATAAATGAGCCATTTGGTTTTACGTTCTAGCAGTTAATTTTAACTTTTCAAAAGCCTTTTGCCAATTTGCAATAAATAATTTTGAAATGGCTTTGGTTTGGTAGGAGGCATTATCCTCTTTGCTTAGTGCCAATAAATTCGATAGAATCAATTGTTCATTTTGCATCTGAATCAATTCTTCAAAACCTGCTATTCGGCCAGATAACCTACTGTCTGTGAATACTTTGCTATAAATAATTTTCAACATTTCTGAAAGCCCAAATCCATTATTATTGGCTCCATTTATGGCCAGGCGATTGGCACGCTCCACATTGAAAAGTAATTCAATTGGTAAGGAAGCGGCTGCTTCTGCAGCTGAAAGGGCGTCAAAACTTAATCCTGTTCGTTTATTGAACAATTCTCGAGAGGGTGAGTAACCAGCCGGTCTTGGAGGAATTAGATTTAGGATTTTATCAGATATAGCTAATTTTTGTGGGGAGATACTTTCCAAAATAGCATTCAAAGCTGATACTTGAACAGTTTTTGGCACAACCGATACCGGTATTTGTCCATCATTTTTAATAGCAAAAGTATAGTTTTGCGCACCTATAATTTTGCAGGCTGCCTCCACTTGGTAGCGAGGCAAATTGTAGATTGGCACCAAAACATCTTCCAGAAATGCCATTGGTGCTTTTTCCTTTATATTATTTATGGAGAATTTAGCCAAAGCTATATCTCTGATTTTTAGGATATTATTAAGTTCTGAAACTGGGTCAGCACCATTATCCCAAAGATGTGCTGTTGCTGAAACTGAACCTGCTGGGCGAGCATCCTGGTCAGTAAGGAACAATAAACCGCTATCAATTGCATTTTTTAGCATCAAATTCAACTCTGCTTTTTCGTTAACCGATGGCGGAAAATCTTGGTAACCATAAGTAATTGAAACCTTATCCCATGTGCCAATTTCGTTGGTATAGGCATCAGCCAAATCTATTTCATTGTTGGCATTTAGCTTAATTTGTGGATGCGGATAATCCATCACTGAGGCTTTATTATTAGTACTCGCTGAATAATTATGCATTAGCCCTAAAGTATGACCTACTTCATGTGCGGCCAACTGACGGAGCCTTTGCAGTGCCATTTTCATCATCTTATCATCGGCGGGTTCACCGTTTCCATAAGGCGCCAAAAGGCCTGCTGCTATTAAATAGTCTTGACGAACTCGTAAAGAGCCCAAAGTAACATGGCCCTTTATGATTTCACCTGTGCGTGGGTCAGTTACCGACGCTCCATATGACCAACCTCTGGTGCTTCTATGCACCCAATTAATCACATTATAGCGACAATCCATCGGATCGGCATCATCTGGCAAAACTTTTACTTGAAAGGCATCACGATAGCCGGCCGCTTCAAAAGCCTGGTTCCACCAGCGTGCACCATCTAATAATGCCGAACGGATTGGCTCAGGCGTACCATTATCCAAATAATAAATGATTGGCTTTACAGCTTCTGAAATGGCTGCTGTCGGATCTTTCTTTTTTAGCCTATGCCGAGTGATGAAATACTTCTCAATTGGCTCTGAAACTGGGGTGGCATAGTCATAATAAGATATAGCATTGAAACTACTTCTTGGATCAAACTCTCTTTTTTTGTACTCATTATCAGGTAATTGCACAAAAGAATGATGGGTACGAACGGTGATTGCTTCAACTGAAGGCGTAACCGACTGCACAAAATAACCAGCGTCAGCTCCACCAGTGAAAGTGAGTGTAGCTTCAAACTCCGAATTCAAAGGGAAATTTTTCGTTCTATCAAAATATAGTGCTGACCTTGAGGCGTTTAATTGATAGGTTCCTTGCTTGGATTTTTTTAAGTTGTTCACAACTTCATGAGAATCTCTCAATAAAAAGTCGGTTATTTCAACTAAATAGCGCCCATTTTCTTCTGCCTCCAGTGGGAAACCCCATAAAATTGAGGCGGCAAACGAATCTCGTACGGCTCGCTTTTCATTGGGGTCGTTTGAAATGGCCCTGTACCTATAATTAGGCTGGGTAAGTAATAATTTTTTTCCTACTTTTTCGAAAAATACAATTCTTTCGTTACCCAATTGCCCTCTATCAAGCCCTATATCATTTGATCCCAAACCCGCTTGAAGAGAACTTACATATAAAAATTCTTGCTTTAAGTTTTTGATTTCCAGATAGATACGTGCAGACTGCTCATCTATAAAAAAATCAAAGAACCCTTCTTTTTTTGTAAAATTTTTAGTTTTCTCACTAATCGTAGTTTGGTTTTGTGCAAAAATTGAACCTGTAATTAAAAGCAGTAGAAGTATTTTATTCATGAACATATATTTTTTTTCATTTAAAATTAAGGAAAAATCGATGAATCTTCAACATTTTTTGGATAAGTAAAATTAAATAAGCAGTTTTAAAAAAGTTTTAATATTGTTTAAAAAAAAGTGGGTGAAAAATAAGTTAGACATTAAGGTAATAGGTTCATTACTAGTTTTATATTTGGTTTGGGGTTCAACTTATTTGGCAATACATTATGTAGTTGAAAGTTGCCCACCAATAATTGCATCAGGTTTTAGAAATTTATTAGCAGGTGTGGCTATAATTATCTATGTTATTTTCACTCAAAAAAATGAAGCAATACCTTTGAATCATATGATGAAAATGGCTTTTGCTGGATTTTTAATGCTAACACTGGGCAATGGATTACTAACCGTCGCTGCTGCTTGGGTTCCTTCAGGTTATATGTCACTTTTTCCTGCCCTGGTGCCTGCTTGGATAGTTATCATCCAGATAATTCTTGGCACACGCCCAAATTTATTAACAATTATTGGCCTCATTTTGGGCTTTATTGGCATGTTTTTTCTAGTCAATCAAGAACAACTTTCAATAAAAGGTTACGAGAAATATTTTGGATTAGGTGTTACTTTTCTTATGGCAGCATCTATTGCTTGGAGTTGTGGAGTTATGTATTCGGTGAAAAATCCGCTACCCTATTCTACAGCAAAAGTATCTTCTATTCAAATGATTTGTGGCGGAATACTTTCTTTAATTTTCAGTATATTTATTAGTGAATGGAAAGATTTTAATATTTCAAAAATTGACATAAAAGCCTTATGGGGTTTTAGTTACTTATTGATTTTTGGTTCAATAGTTGGGTTCTTGGTGTTTAGTTGGGTGTCAAAAAAAGCCTCTCCTACGCTTGTTTCAACTTATTCTTATGTTAACCCTCTCGTTGCCATCTATTTAGGATATGCTTTTGCAGGCGAAAAAATTTCAACAAACTTAATAATTGCAGCCGTGTTTATTGTTTCAGCTGTAGTTTTAATAACTTTCGGTACTGCTATGAAAGAGGATAAAAAAGTTGACAAGGAATAATAGTAAAGTACAAAAATCTATTTGCCTAATCATCTAATATTTATAAAAAAAACGTAGTTTTAAAAAAAACTCTAAATCAACTACAAAATGAATATCGTAACCAAAATTTTTATCGCTTTAGTGGCCATTGAACATGTATATATTCTTTGGCTCGAAATGTTTGCTTGGACAACCCGTGCCAAAAAAGTATTCAGAACATTGCCAGACCATCTATTTGAGCCCACAAAAGCCTTAGCTGCTAACCAGGGGCTTTATAACGGCTTTTTGGCAGCAGGTTTATTCTGGTCGTTATTGATTGAAAACTATGAATGGTCTAAAAATATAGCTACTTTTTTTGTGTGTTGTGTTGTGGTTGCCGCACTTTATGGAGCCTACTCAGCTGGCAAATCAATATTTATTACGCAAGGAGTGCCAGCAATAATCACTTTATTGTTAATTATATTTTTAGGCTAAAATGACAGCATTATTCAAAAAACTTAATTTTAAAAACCATTCAACTATTGTGGCAATAAATTGCCCAACCTCATTTGATGTTGAATTAAATGAGATGGCGTCCATTTCTAAAATATCAAAAACAGCAATAGAAACAGATTTTGCTATGATATTCGCAGTCAAACAAATAGATGTTGACAATAATGTAAAAGCAATTTTCCCTAAATTAATTGGTGATGTTGTATTGTGGCTATGCTATCCGAAAGGCACATCAAAAAAGTACAAATGTGAATTCAATCGAGATACAGGTTGGGAGGTTTTGGGCAAAATTGGTATGGAACCCGTTCGACAAGTGGCCATTGATGAAGATTGGTCCGCTTTGCGATTTAGAAAAGTCGAGAATATAAAGACCATAACCAGGGCTGAAAGTATGGCTATAACAGTAGAAGCTAAAAATAGAACAAGCCAAAAGGGGATATAATCAATTGGTTTTCAACAAAATGAAAACATAAATATTAAAAAATAAATAAAATCAAAACTTTCTAAATCAAAATTGAATCAACTATTAATTCCTACTACGTATTACAAATAATTACGATACCTATCACATCAAATAAATAGTAAATTTCTATATTTACAAAAATTAATTATAGAAGCCTATGAAAAGTTGGGTTATATTGATTTTCATACTTTTCGATTTTGCAAATTCCTTTGCAAATTTCATATTTATCCCAATGGATAGCCGCCAAGCTAACCACCTAAAAGCCTATGGTATAGCCTATTGGCATCTGAAAGCCGACAAAGAATTAACTTGGCTGGTCAATTACCAAGGTGGTAGTTTTCTATTCGAATATTCAAATATTCTTGAAACTGAATGCACTGTAAGAGGTGTGAGTTTTGAAATAATTTCAGACGCAAACGTATCCGAAATATTGACAACAATCGCTGATCCCGATAAAAATATGGATGCGGTGAAACTTCACAAAACCGCAAAAATTGCCGTTTATTCACCCATAAAAGTGAGTCAAGCTAGTTATGAAGATACTGATGCTGTGCTTTTAGTACTAAAATACGCAGAAATTCCTTTTGAAGTAGTTTATGATGAGGAGATTATGAATGGTGAATTGGCCAAATATGATTGGCTTCATCTACATCATGAAGATTTTACGGGTCAATATGGGAAAGACCGGCGCAGGATGACTTTCGACGATGTGCAAGCGCAAGAAAAAATCGCCAAAAAATTTGGCTATGGCAAAGTTTCACAATTAAAACTTGAAGTAGCCAAGGCCATAAAAGGCTTTTGTGCTGGAGGCGGTTATTTATTTGCAATGTGTTCAGGATCAGAAAGTTTAGACGTAGCGCTGGCTGCTGAAGGAATAGATATTGTTCCCGAACAATACGATGGGGATGCTGCCGACCCCAATGCACAACTAAAACTAGATTTCGAAAAAACGATAGCCTTTGGTAGCTTTTTATTAGAAAATGGCGATGGTGGTGGCCGTGGCATGCGTTCATTTTCAAATATAAATTCTAGAATGGATGGTGGCTGGGGTAACAATGGATGGGGTGGTGAAGACGAAATCGATACCTATTTTAATTTATTCACTTTTTCGGCCAAATGGGATATTATCCCTGCACTATTAACTCAAAATCATGAGTTTCAGATTAGGGAGTTTATGGGCCAAACTAATGCTTTTAATAAAACCACAGTAAAATCAAATTGCTTAGTTTTGGGCACAGGCAAAAGCTCTGACAGATATATTTATGGGGAACTAGGCCGAGGCCAATTTGCCTTTTATGGTGGCCATGACCCCGAAGGTCGACGAGGCTTTCACAGAACTCCTACTGATTTAAATTTACACCCCAACTCCCCAGGCTATCGGCTGATTCTCAATAATATACTGTTTCCATCGGCTAGGAAAAAAAAGAGGAAAACGTAGGCCTTTTTCTAGGTAAAGAATCTTTTTTTTACTTCCTCCCCTTCCAAAAATAAAACACCACCACGCCCAAGCTTACAATTACCAATCCTGCCAAACTTGTGGTTGTTTTGTTCACCAAAAGATTGATACACATCAATAATGCAAAAATCAGGTATAAAAAAGGAATTAAAGGATAACCAAAAGCTTTATATGGTCGCTCGGCCGTTGGCATTTTTTTGCGTAGTATAAAAACACCGAGAATTGTGAGAAAATAAAATATCAAAATTGTGAATACTGTATAATCTAATAATTTTCCGTAAGTGCCTGTTAAACAAAGCAATGAAGCCCAAATGGATTGCATAATTATTGAAATACCTGGCACGCCATTTTTATTCAAAACTCCAGCTTTTTCAAAAAATAGATTTTCTTTTGCCATTGCGTAGTAAACTCGAGAGCCAGAAAGAATGAGCCCATTATTACAACCGAAAGTGGAAATCATAATAAAAATTGCCATAATAGTAGTACCAATATTACCGAAAATCATTTCAGCAGCGGCTGTTCCCACACGATCATTACTGGCAAACATAATGCCTCGTGTTGTCACATCAGCTCCATTGGGCAGCCCTTGAACTGGCAGCAACATTTGGTAAGCAATATTAGCCACAACATACAAGCTACTGCATAATAGTGTACCGTAGAGCAAGCTTCTGGGTATATCTTTTTTAGGATCTTTAATTTCAGCAGCAGTATATGTGATATTATTCCATGCCGAACTAGAAAATAGTGGCCCAACCATCGCTAAGCCAAAAGCGGAAAGTAAGCCAATTCCTGTTATAGAATTCACGACTAGTTCACCATTAATGTTTTCAGTTGTATAGGAGTTCCAAGCTGTGGCCCAGTTCCCAGCTAATGTTTGCCAATTCCAAGCCACTGATATCCCTAATACAATTAAACCAAAAAGTGCAACAGCTTTGATTATTGAAAGGAATGTTTGAACAAATTTTGCTTCTTTTACACCACGTAAGTTTATGAAGGTGAGCACAATAATACTTGCAACTGCTAAAAATTGCGTGGCTGAAATTTTAATTATCCCTAAATCTAATAAAATATTTTCTTCACTAAAAAAAGGTATTAATACGCCAGTATAACGTGCAAAACCTACTGCAACTGCAGCTATAGTACCTGTTTGGATTACCAAAAATGTACACCAGCCAAACAAAAAGGCAATTAAATTATTATAAGATTCCTTCAAATAAACGAACTGACCACCAACTTTGGGCATCATACCAGCCAACTCTCCATAGCTTAAAGCTCCAATCAAAGTTACTATTCCAGTGACAACCCAGGCTAATATGACCCATCCAGCCCCGCCTAAAAGCCTAGCCACATCGGCTGATACAATAAAAATACCTGAACCAATCATGGAGCCAACCACTATCATAGTGGAGTCTAGCAAGCCTAATTCACGAGAAAATTGCGGACTATCAGATTGGCTTTGCGTTGATTGATTATTGGGTGTAGGTATTTCGTTTGACATAATTTATTTTTTTAGTTTGGATGGCATATTTTTTTAAAAAAAAATTTTATTTGATTAAAACAAGCTGGGTTAGAGGCTAAAAAAAAAGTATTTAGTATTTGGATACGGCTTTTAATAATTAAGAATTGCCTGCTTATCTCTTAAATTCTTATCCTCTTATATTCTTATCCTTTTTTTTTACTTCGTGCTTATTTTGCGTATTGCCTCCATGCCCTTATTTACCAATATTTTCTGAAAATTTCTTATATAATCTCTTTTGCTTATCATCCAAATCAACTTCTTTTCCTTGAATATAAGCCATTTTTACTTCATTGGTGCGCATATCTAATAAGTCACCTTTTGAAATAATGAGAGTGGCAAGCTTTCCAACTTCTAGGCTGCCAACTTCTTTGTCAATGCCCATTACTATAGCTGGATTTAATGTAATCATTTGCAATGCCTCCTCTTTTCCCAATCCAAATGCTACAGCGGAACCCGCCAAAAATGGCAAATTCCTAGTGCGCCAACCCAAACCTCCATAACTAATAACCGTTTGAATACCAGCTTTTTGCAATATATTTGGCAACGAATAAACCGAGTAAACAGCATCGTCAACTCTTGCTGGCAGTTTGTGTGTACCATTCAATATTATTGTTACATTATTTTCTTTTAAAAAATCTATACAATCCGAAGCTTCATTGCCTCCAACTATTGCTAGTTTTTCAATTTTATGGGCTTTTGCAAACTGCACTGCTTCAATTATTTCTTTAGCCACATCTGTACGAATATATAGCACTTTTGATCCATCAAAAAGACCAGTCATTGCATCCAATTTAAGATTTTTTGG
>JANMZR010000121.1:0-19434 GCA_031383555.1 Cytophagaceae bacterium
ATAAAATTGGTGGAATTTTAATTGAAAATACCATTTTTGGCATGAATTTAAGCTCAAGTATTATTGGTATTGGCCTGAATATAAATCAATTAGTATTTGAAAATGCGAATGCAAGTTCTTTGAAAAAGGGTTTGAATTTTATTAATGATTTAGAAATAAGTCAAATTATGAGCTTGATTTTCGAACAAATTGAAAGTTGCTATTTACAAATAAAAAATGGCCAATTCGAAGTATTGAAAAATGAATATTTAAATTGCCTCTATAGAATAAATGAATGGCATAATTTCAGAAAAAATGGGTTTGTTTTTTTAGGTAAAATAATTGGAATTGATAATTTCGGGAGACTTGAAATTGAAACGAATGAAGAAATTGTTTTTTTTGATTTTAAAGAAATTGAGTTTATAATATAGAGAATAAGCAAAGAGATTTAGAGGTTAAGAGATAGTTTCTAAGAATTTAGATTGTAGATAAAAATTAAATATTAGCCTTAAATTAAACAAGATGCTTTACTCGGGAGTCTGCGTCGTGCCTCAACAACTTCCGAATATGTCCTGATATGTCAACCTGAGTAACGAAGGTTTTTATTTATTTTTAAGAAATATCTTCATACAAAACGGTATAGTCATAAATAATTAACAAAAAAATTTAGTGGATTAGAGTTATTTGAAATGTGAAAAAGGTACTTATTTTTTCGATTTCATTAAAGTGTGTATTTTTCTGAATTCAACAATTCGAGTAATCAAATCAAATGGTATGGGTTGGTTCAATGGAAATTGTACGGAGCCTTTTCCTGTTTTATAGTTTTTGAATTCCTCTTTAAAAGCTTCCATGCCTACTGGTGCCGGATAAAAGCCTAAATGTTTTGCAAAACCAGCAAAATATACTAGATAATCTCCATTTAATTTGAAGGTCGGAATTGCGTAACTTATGGTTTCCTCAGCCTCTGGCACCACTTTTTTGATAGCTGCTCTTACCAATTGCATTACTTCTTGGGTTTCTGTTGGGAAGCCAGCAATGTATTCATCTATATTTTTTGCTTTTTCCATTAGTATTTTTGTTTTTTTTAGACTTTCAAGCCGATTGCTGCCATCATTCTACCAGTAATTCCTTTTTCTTTTCTATGAGAAAAAAATAAAGCATTATTGGCTACCGTGCAATATTCTGAAACTTCAATTTGGTTATTGGGTATTCCAAAATAAAGTAATTGGGCCTTATTGGCTGCTTTTAAGTCAACAAAATATTTGTTTTTTGTTTTGTTATAATTTTTAAATTCAGGTGAAAATTTATCAGCGACTTCATCACCCACTTCAAAATTTTGTTTTGAAATACAAGCACCTATAAATGCATAGCAATGTTCACTTTTAGTTTCAAAATTGGTTTCCAATGCTAATAAAGTTTTGTTAACTATTTCATTTACAGTCCCTTTCCAGCCAGCATAAATAGCAGCCAGTGCTTTGTTTTTGGAATCATAAATTAGAATTGGGGTACAATCGGCAATGGATACAGCCAAGCAAATACCTTTTGAATTTGTAATTTGGGCATCAAAACCAGTATAATTTCCAGGTTGGTTGACCAAAAGTATCTCAGAACCATGAGTTTGATGTGAAAAAACTACATTTTCATTACTAAAGCCTATTTTTCCAAAGAAAATTTCTCGGTTTTTTTCAACATGATCCAAATTGTCACCAACGGATTTGCCCAAATTCAAACTTGTGTAATTGCTTTGACTTACTCCACCTATTCGGGTACTTTGACCAGCAGAGATTTCGATGAATGATTCAAATATTTTTGGCTTTATTAGCATAAATTCATTTAATAACTTTCAATCGGGAATTCTAAAATTAAGGAAGTACCAACACCTTCCTTTGATTTAATATTCAATGTACCCTCCAAATCTAGGCTTCTTTTGTCCATGTTTTTTAGGCCATTCCCAGTTTCTTTTATATTTTTATAGTCAAAGCCAACACCATCGTCAGCAATTAAAAGTTTCAAAAAATGATTTGCTTTCGATATGTTTACATTTACATTTTTGGCTTGGGCGTATTTTGCAATATTATTTATTGCTTCTTTAATAATTAGATAAAAATTGTAAACTTGGTTGGGGGGCAGTTTGCAATTTAATAATGAGTCGTCAATTTCAATTTTATATTTAATATCCTTTGCATCAAACATTTCAGCCGCAAATTCTCTTATTTTAATAGAAATGCTTTCAATAGTGTCGTTGACGGGCTGTGTAGTCCAAACGATATCATTCATCGTATCGAGCATTCTTTGGGAGTTCCGGTTTATTTTGCCTAAGAGGCTTTTTGCGGTTGAGTCTTTTGAATTTATACCGTTTTCAGCTACTTGGCTAAGTATTGAAATGCTACTCAAAGTAGAGCCCATATCGTCGTGTAGATCACGAGCAATTTGCTTTCTTATTTGCTCTGAAAGCTTCATTTGCCTTATTGTTTCTGCTTGTGCCGTTTGAACTTTTCTTAAATTTTGTATTCTATTTTGGTAAAACCAATAGACTGTCCCTAAGATGGAAAGTACTAAAGTTGCTATCAATAGGCCAATCCAACCTGCTTTACTTTTAATTTCAGTTTCTTGTTCTACTTTAATTTGTTTGAGTTGTACGTTTTCTTTTTCTTTGAAAAATGATTCGCTCCTGAGCTGCAAAATTTCGTTGACAGTAGCTATTTTTTTCTTTGCTATCAGGTCGTCAATTGCCTTATGGCTTTGAAAATACTCAAGGGCAGTTTCATGGTAGCCAGACATTTGATATGACAAGGATAGTTCTTTAAATAAATCACTGTTAGCTTTTGCATATTTTAGTTCATCAGCAAGAATAAGCCCTTTTTTTAATAAAACGATTGATTTTGGTAGTTCGCCTTGGCTTCGGAGTGATTTGCTATGCTCTATATAAGTCGCAATGGTTTGAAGTTTTTCATTATGGGCATTGTTTAAATTGGCTGCCTCTTCAAAATATTGATTAGCAATTTTGTATTTTTTTAGAGTGGAATATGTTTTTCCCATATCAATTAATAATTTTCCTCTAATCTGATAGCTATCATTAGAATTTTTTGCTAGCTCAAAGCCTTTTTTGAAATAATTTAAAGCTAAACTTGGCCTTCCCGACAAAAAATATGCGTCACCAATTACCTCATAATTATTGGCTTCACCCCTTTTTTGTTCTATTGTGTGATTAAAAGCCATTGCTTTTTTGGTATATTCAATACACTTTTCATATTGGCGAAGCTCTTTATAACCTTCGCCAATATTATTTAAGCAAATAGCTATTCCTCTTTCCCAGCCTACTTTTTCGGCTATTTGCATGCCTGTCAAATTGTATTCTAAACTTTTTTCAAAATTCCCGTCAAGTCTTTCCAAAAGCGCAAAGTTTATTTTACTCATTGCATGACCCGTTTTTACCTTGGCTTTTAATGCCAATTTATCAACTTCATAAGCGTATTTCCAAGCTTCCACAGGCTCCACTTCAGCTAATCGATAGGATAATTTATAAAAATTCACAATTCTTAAGCTGTCATAATCTGACTTAGTATTTTCTTTAAGCCAGTTTTTTAGGCTGTCGATATATATGTTTTGCGTCATAGTAATATTGCCATATATAAGTAATAAAACTAAAGAAAAAGACTTTTTCAAAGGATAAATTTTGTAAATTTTGGATGCAATTTATATATAAACTGCAAATAATCAAATTATTGTGAAATAGCATTTAATTTCTACTCCAAATAAAAAAAAGCGAAATATTATTATTCGCTTTTTTAAATAATTTCAAAATAATATTTTTATAACTATTTGGGAAACAATGTTTTATCGATTCCAGGCACAATTTTCAGCGCATTTTTATAATATACTTTTTTTAGAACTTCATCTGGCAAGTCTAGGCCATAAATGCGCCAAAAAGCATGTCGTTTCCGATAATAGGGAAAGTACTCATCAGCGGTTTCCAACAATCGGAAATAGGTGTGGTATTCAACTGGGTTATATATGTCTTTTCCAAAAAGAATACGATCTTGGTATTTTATAAAAAAGGCTCGTGCGGCTCTTGGTTGACGACCCAATTCATGTATGATGGCCCCAATTTCCGTATACATATTGGGTATTTCGTCCATCAATTTACCAAAACCAACCAAATCATTAGCCATCCAGCCCATATGTGCATTGATGAATTTTGTTTTTGGATGCTTTTTAAACATGGCATGTTGCTCACCCATTACTTCTGTCCAGCTAGGGTATTTGTCGGCGGGGCGTGCTCTCCCAGGAAACTGTGAAAGTTCCAAAAGTCGCTCGTTATCTTTATCTTGTGGGTCAAAAAAAGCAATTGGCTCGCCGGTATGGATGAGTACTGGGATACCCAATTCACCACATTTTGCCCAAATTGGGTCAAGTCTTATATCATTCGTTTTTACTCGATTTCCCATTTCATCTTTGAGGTCCATTCCCAAATTTTTGAAGAGCTTTAGGCCAACTGCACCAATTTTCACGTCTTTTTCTAATTGTGCGACAGCATTTTTACTCCAATCTGGGCTGTCAATTTCTGAGAAATCAAGGTTAGTGAATATCATTAATCTTTTATTTGCCTTTTCTTTGATAGCCGCAAATGATTTCACTAGAAAGTCGTCTCCATTTACGCCAAAATAGGTTTTACCGTCTTTATTTACTAGTCTCCTGAATCCTTTGCCACTCAAATTGACCATTACTGCCATGTTTAGACTGTCCATTTCTAGTGTCAACTTTTTAAGATTTTGCTCTGGAATATTGTTTTGATGATTGTGTACATCAATAAAGGGGAATTTAGCTCTTGTTACAATATGCTCTGGTACAACTAATGTACTTTTAGGATTGTATTCGTCAAAGTCAAGCTTTTCGGGTTTAACTTCCTTTTCTTGTGCATAAAGGCTTGTTAATGAGAGGGTTAAAAATGTAAATAATAATTTTTTCATAGGGAAATTGATTTATTTAAATTTACAATAGTCAATTAATAATTTACAATATTCAATTAATTCAATCCATAATAAAACTTTTCTTATTAGTAATATTTCAAATTTAATACAAAGTTAGCGATTTCAACAAATGTGAAATACCAAATCCGAAATCCTACAAATTCCACCAATAAGTCATTTTAAGCACTATTGCCCTGTTTTTTACCCTTGGATCAATGGTGGCATAATTATCGGTGTAAACCAAAAATATATCAGAAACTGGTTTATAACGCCATTGTAATCTTGCATTTATATTTGTATTTTTTATTTGCTCGTTGTATTGAACAAAAGTTGTGAAATAAAAATTATTTGTCAAAGTTATATCTACACGTGGACTAATTAACCAAAAATGCGCATCTTTTAGCCCTTTTTCTTCAGGCAAATTGATGTCATTCATTTCGGCAGCTATGGCCAATTGTACATAAGGTTGAAATCTGTAACCAATGCTATAGGCCAATCGAGTACGACTTCCGCCTGAAAAAAAGCCTCCAATACGGCTTTCAAAGCTATAAGTAAAAAGGCTTTGTGGCTTTGAAGTGAAGAAAATTCCACCTGAATTCCAGCCGTGTTTGCTTCCTTTATTGAGCTTGATACCAGTTAAATTTGTCGGGTCAAAGTCTGTTAATAGCTCTAAATAATCATTGGCAAAAAAGGCGGAAATTAATGCTTTTGTACGCAATTCAATATTGTACATAATGCCTGTAGTATTTTCAACATTATATTTACCTTCATTGTAAAAAGTAACATTAAAAAGAGTAGGGCCATGAGTAAGTACATTTTTGCCTTTTGGAAAAAATAAATAAGCGATTCGAGGGTTAATTCTTGCATAGTTGGTCCGTTGGAAAAACCCTACTTCTGCTATATAATTTTTACCAACATTTTCGTATTGTCCATTTATATTCCAATGTCGGGTAAAATAGGTTATTTGGCCTGCAATGGTCGCATTATCAGTGGTTTTACCTGGGCTAAAAGCTTTATAATACATGAATTTACCTCTCCAAATATTGTTTTGAGAGGCAAGGTTATATTCAAGACCGAGGTTACGATTGTATTTTTTAGTTGTGGTTTCACCTAAACCCTCTTTATTAATTAGAAAGGCAGTAATGTTTGACCTTGAAAATACTTTTTGTTGAAGGGTTACGACTGAAAAATTTTGAGCGTCAATGTTTGTATCGGAAACTCTACCCGTTTTTATATCCATGGCGCCTATTCTTAGATTTTTATTAAGTTTTCCACTCAATCTTGCACCATAATTAATAGGTACTCCAAGGCCAATTCGTCTTGAAAAAAACGGCCTAATTCGCTCTAAACCAATATTGTTGAAGAGGTCATCATTTTCCAAAAAGAATTGCCTTCTTTCGGGGAAAAATAGCTCAAAACGATCCAAATTAGTTTGCTGCCGATCCACTTCTACTTGTGAAAAATCAGGATTAACAGTCAAATCTAAATTAAGTGAAGAACCTAAAGCAATTTTGGCATCGAAACCAATATCCTTTTTGTAAGTTGGTTCTTTATTGTTTTCAAAATCTTTTGTAGTACCTCCTAAAAAATAGGGAATAATTGATATGTTGGATCCAGATGATGGAGGAGGAATATCCCATACTAATACGCCTGTAAAAGCTGAAGCAATAGAAGGAAACTGCCTTGGCACTGGCGCCCATGATGATTTTTCGGTAGATGGCAAATCCATTCTTCCAAAATTAATACCCCATGTACTTAAATTATTGTTGAATCTGATTGATTTGAATGGTATTGCCGCCTCAAAAGTCCAATGGTTTTCATACTGTTTTACGGCCGAATACCATTTATTATCCCAACTCAAATTAACAGGGCCGCCATCATACTGTTGGCCGTCCCATTGACCTCCAGCGGCATTTAGTCCAAATGCAAAGCCGTTGGTTTGGTCGTTAAAAGTATCCATAATAAGCAGAAAATTGTCGTTTTTGCCAAAATTCCAGTCACGACGAAGCGACTCCACCATATATGTTTTATGAGGTATATAATTATCGCCTGAAATATAAATGAATTTATCGTCATATGTCATTCTCACTTCAGTTCTCAAGTTGGCTTTGGAAGTATCCATCGGCAACATCATATAAAAATCAGTAGCCAATTGTGTTTTTTGCCAAGCTTCTTCTTCAATAATACCGTCGATTTTTATTGGTAAACTGTTTTTGGAGATATTGTATTTATAACTTTCGTTTTTCTTTTGGGCGAAAATATTTAGGTAAAATACAGATAATGTAATGGTTAGAATTAAAATTCGCAATTTAGTATGTATTTGATTTTTTTGCGAAAATAACACTTTTTATTTACCCAATTAGCCTGTATTGTAACCTTGTCAGCAGTTAAAAAAAAATATTTTAGCATAAATCATTCTATAAAAATAAAGTTTTATTTGGTTATGACTAAAAAATGTAAACCCTGAATTAAAAAATTACTTTATTTTGACCCAAAAACAGCCCCAACCAAAAGGCTCAAAAAGCCTATAAGATTTGCAATTTGTCGGTATTGGAAAATTTGTAGCCACTTAGTTCTAAAATCAACCCAATTTTTTGGGTAATTATCTGCCGACCAAGTGTTTATAATATCATTTATTGGCAAATTCCCTTTTAAAGTAAGTATAATGTCAGCAATTAAGGCTATTAAAGCTATGGTTGCAGTAATGAAAATCAAACTACTTGGATTTTTGAAATTTAAAATCACCAGTAAAAGATTGGCCAAAAGGGCCGTATAAATCACATATTTGAAATTGGCACGCATGCTTATGTCAATTAATTTTCGAACTTCGGTATATGCTTTCACTTCAAGATTAACCTGTACATATTTGAGCGAAAGTATGTACATAAAAGTTTGGCTGGCAATTATGCTGTAGGCCAGCAATGTAGAAAAAAATACGATTTTATTTGTCATGTTTTATAATTTTAAAAAATGTTTTAAATTCATTTATGTTTATTTTTTCATCATTTACTGCCCTAATATTTTCTAGTGATGGCTTACAAAACTTAGTTCAGAAGCCAAAAATGTATTTTTGATATTCATATAAGTGGTGCGTTCGTTGTCATACATCGTAAAATAATATTCAAAAAGCCCACTCTCCACAAAACCCAAATATTTACTTTCTTTCCCCATTAACCACACGTTCGCCTTTTTTGAACTTGATTTAAACAAAGGCATCTAATATTTTGGATAAGTGGTCACCAGCGAAACCGCTGCTTTCAAAGTATTTTGTGAGCTTTTCTCTGATTTATAGATTTGGTCATTAAACATATTTTTTTAAAGGTAATGCAATTAGTTTGAGCAAAAAATTATTATTTAATTATATGATATTGCATAGTGGAACATTACTTGCCGATTAGTATAATATTTAACTCACAAGTTAATTTTCTTACCATAATTTCAAAAAAAATCCCCAAAATAGCATAGCCATTTTAGGGATTTTTCAATAATTTACACTAAAATACTATTCGTAACCAGGATTTTGAGGCTTCAAATTTGGGTTATTCAACATTTCTTGCTTACCAAGGGGTAATAACAAGTGCTTTTGTTGCAATGCTTGTTTTGAACTTTCGTTCACATGGCCAACAAAATTGTCGAATTTAAGGGAAGTTTCATTGAACACTTTTCTCAACCTAACCATGTCAAACCAAGTAATTTGCTCAAAACATAGTTCATGCCACCGCTCCTTTATCACAGCGTCACGGAAGCTATCTTTTGAATAAGTACTCAATTCTGGTGTTTCTAACTTAGCACGATCTCTAATTCTTTTGAAAGCCTTATAGGCATCCTCGCTAGGGCCACCCACTTCATTTTGAGCCTCTGCAAACAATAAAAGCACCTCAGCATAACGTATTTGAGGCACATTAAGGTTGTCGAGTCTTGTACCTGCCACACCCGCTGCACCATTGGCAATTTGGTTAAAATGCTTGAACACATAAGGTGCGTTTAACTCAAAGGCAGCACCATTGCCATTAGTGAAATAGCTTGTATAAAAATAGCCCTCTTGATTTTTAGCACGTAAATCACCAGTTTGATAAGATTTATAGAAAGCAGGAGTTGGTACACTACTTCCTGTACCACCTGGGCCATTGAAAGTTACAGGTTTAAAGTTAGGGAAAAAATTACCCATTGGATTACCTGCAACTAAGGTGTTATATTGAAGCATAAATAAATGCTCAATTCGATTTTCCAGATTTTCACGATGTAATTCCGCATAAGTTGGAAACAGGTTAATAGTTCCTGGATTCGCATTTGCATAAGTAATTACCTCATTGGCTTTATCAGCTGCCAATTTATAATGTGAGGCGCCTTTCGAAAGCGGAAAACCAGCCATTGTAAGGTAAACTCTTGCCAATTGGGCTTTTACGGCTGCAGCACCTACACGGCCAGTGGCGTCCATCCATCCAAGGCCAGCAGCTTCAGCTTCAACCAAATCGTCAACAATTAGTTTGTAAACACTTTCCTGTGAGGCACGGCTTGGCAAAAAGTCTTCAGAAGCAGCAGTTTGCGGCTTGGTAACCAATGGTACATCGCCCCATAAACGTACGGCTGTGAAGTAAGCAGATGCTCTTAAAAATTTAGCTTCACCCAAAATCTTTTTCTTTTGAGCATCAGGCATTGGCGTTATAGGTGGCACCTTTTCAATTACTTGATTGGCTTGCGCAATTACTTTGTATAGGCCGTTCCAATAGTTCACAACATGAATGGTATTGGCGTCGTGTACCAAACCATAAAGGTTGTTAAGGTCCGAATTTTGAGCCGTTTCCGTTGTGGAGGTGCCTGTTAATGCCTCCAAAAGCTGCCAGTTGGCCGAGAAAATACCTGCACCACCACCCATAAAACGAAGGTCGGCATATACTGATGCTAAAGCGGCTTCGGCATGATCAGGAATAGTATAAAAGCTTTCAGGCGTAAGGTTTGAGGGTGCTTGTTCTGTTAAAAAATCGGAGCAACTCCATTGGCCTAATAAAAGTAATCCTAAAAATAGGGTGCGTGTTTTATTTAAAAATGTTCTTTTTTTCATGAGTATTATATTTTTAATTTTTTTGAAAATGAAAACCACAAATTATAATTACTTTATTTTTCAAAAAAATGTTATTTTAAAAAGATTGATTAAAATGCTAATTGTAAGCCCATCATATAAGTTGTTGGCTTAGGATAATTATGCCAAATCATGCCTTGTGAAAATGCACTATTTCCATTACCTTGATTAGTTGGGGTTACCTCAGGATCGCCAATTATTTTATCTTTTACAGCTAAAAAGAAATTCTGGGCACTTGCGTATATTCTCAACTTGCTCATTTTCATTTTGCTCGTTAAAGCTGGAGGTAAGTTATAGCCAAGCAATAAATTTCTCCCTCTTAAAAAAGATCCATCTTTAATCCACCATGAGTCAACGTTTGTCACGTAACCAGCTCTAGTATCCCGTATTTCGGCAATCATAGTATTTTGGTTTTGTGGAGTCCAAGCTTTTAATACTGAAGTATAGCTATTGGCCAATCCTTGGCGGTCTTCACTTGGGTGTAAATTCATACTCATTACATCATTGCCGTAACTATACTGTAAGTCTATAGTAAGGTCAAACCTGCTATACTTAAATGTATTGGATAATGTACCCCAAAACTTAGGGCTACCATTACCAATTATAGATCTATCAGCATCGGTAATGGCTTTATCACCATTGAAATCTTTATATTTGATATCACCCGGCAAAATAGTCAATCCATTTCTATAGCTTGTAAATTTTGCAGCTTCTTCTCTTTCGGCTTCACTCCAAATACCAAGTCGAGTCAAGCCCCAGAAAGCACCAACTGGCTGTCCTATTCGAATAATATTGGTAGGGTTAGTAAAGTTTGGACCTCCCACATTGAATATGTCTGAAGGAGTTGCCAATGACAATACTTTATTTTGATTGAAAGAAATGTTAAAATTTGTATTCCAACGGAAGCTTCCTGAAGTAACGTTAGTTGAGTTAATGGCAAATTCAAATCCCTTGTTTTCCATAGACCCAATATTTCTTCTAATAGTTCCGTAACCACTTGTTTGTGGTACTGGCGCATCTAAAAGCATATCAGTTGTAAGTCTATAGTAGTAGTCGGCCTCAATCGAAACTCGATCATTAAATAAACCTAGTTCAACGCCCATATCAGTTTGGGCAGTTTTTTCCCATTTCAAATCTGGGTTAGCCAGCCTTGAAATACCAGTTCCAGCAACTCTTTGCTCATTGTAAATTGTAGCATAATTGGAACTCAACAATGAAAGTGAAGAATAAGATGGTATTTCTGAATTACCCGTTAAGCCATATGAGGCTCGTAATTTCAAATTAGAAACAACTGAATTTCCTTTAAGAAAATCTTCCTCAGATACTTTCCAAGCTAAAGCTCCAGATGGGAAAAAGGCAAACTTGTCATTTTCTCCAAAACGTGATGAACCATCGGCTCTCCCAGTAAGGGTAAGCAAATATTTGTTCTTCAAACTATAATTGACCCTTCCGAAATAAGAGTTAAAGGCAAATCTGGATGCTCCAGAGCCAACTGCGGGATTAGTAGCACCAGCTCCCAAGTTATTAAAACCAAAATAATCCGTTGCAAAGTTGTTAACACTAGCACCAATATTAAAGAAGTCAGTTTGTTGCCAAGATAAACCCGCTAAAGCTGTAATCGAATTATTTTCGTTGATGTCTTTAGTGTATGTCAAATAGTTTTCCAATGACCAGAATGTTTCCCTCTGGTTAGCAACTGAAGCATTTCCATTACCACCAATATTCAAGGTACGAGTTTGTGATTGGTTGTTTTCTTGAGTCATAATATTAGCCCCAAACACTGTTTTCATTTCCAAACCTTTTGCAAATGTAATATTTGAATATAAGCTACCTGTTGTTGTTTGGGTATTTAATATAAATTGACGACCCATCAAACGATGCAATGAACTAAATGTTCCTTCAGCAAAAGGGAATTCTCTGTTATTTGCATAGGTGCCATCAGCATATTTGGTAGGAAGAAAAGGGAAGTCTTCAACAATTTGACGAGAAACTGCATCGTTGATGTCCGAAAGGCGCTCAGTTTGTAGGTTATACGAAACAGTACCTCCAACTTTCAACCATTTTTTAATTTGATCGTCAATTGTAAATCTGCCAGAATAACGCTTCATAAAAGTTGTTTTTAACAAACCTTGGTCATCACGATAGCCAATTGAGAAGGAATACTGTGTTTTATCTGTACCACCACTGAAACCTAATTGATGGTTTTGCGAAAGTTTTGTTTGAGAAGTTTCTTTGAACCAATCAGTATCGTAAAGGTTATTACCAGAAGCATCCCAAACACGAGGGTCAATTCTTCGCAATTTTGGATTCAAATATGCCCATTTGCCTGCTTTCCAACCAGCCGGATCGTACTTTTCCATATTTGCCCAAGCCAAATCTTCAACGGCCATATATTGTCTGGCGTTTAAAACTTCTGGTTTATTGGGTCCAATTACATTAACACTAAAATCAGTATTATAAGTAACTTGACCTTCGCCCGATTTACCTTTTTTGGTAGTAACAAGTATTACGCCATTTGCACCTCTTGCACCATAAATTGCAGTAGAGGAAGCATCCTTCAATACTTCAACAGAGGCCACATCATTGGGATTTATAAAGTCAATAGCTGAGCTAAATTGGCTTTGATTTCCCTGTGGCAACATCACTCCATCAATTACGAATAGTGGATTGTTTGATGAGTTGATAGAGCTAAAACCACGAACACGCACAGTTGTTCTGCCTCCTGGTCTTCCTGAGTTATTGTTTACCTGTACACCAGCAATACGACCTTGAAGCCCTTGATTAAGTGATGGCACTGGTCTTTCCAATAATTGATCGCCTCTTACAGAGCCTACAGATCCAGTCAAATCAGATTTTCTTTGTGTGCCATAACCGATTACAACTACATTTTGAAGTTCGTTTGATTTAGTTGCAAGTGCAAAATCGATTATTGATTTGCTACCGACGGCCATTTCTTGCGTTTCATAGCCTACAAATGAGATGATAAGAGTGGCGTTTTTAGCTACATCTAATTTGTATTTCCCATTTACATCTGTATTCATACCACGAGAGGTACCTTTAATAAGAATACTTGCACCGACAATTGGGTCACCTCTTTCATCAGTTACTTTGCCTGTTACACTACTATTTTGGGCCACACTAATCCAAGAAATGGATAGAAAAAAGAGCAGAAAAACCAAAAGCTTGGTTTGGTAGAAATTTGTTCTCATAATTAATTTGTTTAGTTTAAAAAATAAAATTTGAAATACTATCTGGTATATTATTAATTTATGCAATATACTTGAATGTAATGAATTCGCTATACTTTACTATGCTGAAATCCAAATTATTAATTGAATAATAATATTGGTGTATTTTTCTCTAAATCCTTTAAAGCCTAATTTTTAATTTTAAAAACTAGAATTCCATTCATTATCAATTACTTAAAAGGATTTTTCAATTAATTATATAAACATAATTATATAACCATAACTTTTTTAGTGTTTCAAAATTAAGTTTTACATTTTTTAAATAAAAAAAGCCGAACAAATTTGTCCAGCTTCGAATTATAAATAAGTATAAATAATTTTTAATGAATTTGCCCTTTTCTAAAGTTATAATCAACGGCAAAAATGGTAATCATTGTAATTGTGCCAACTATTGAAGTAAAAAGGTCGGTGAATTTCCAAATAATAGCTAAAAAAATAATGAAAGCTAGTATCAACGCACCTTTGTTAATTCCTCCCGTTTCTGTTTTATGTTCTGACATGTATATAAATTTTGTGTTTTCCTTATTTTGCACAAAGATAAGGCATAATGATTTAATTGGAAAATTGATTTTTGTAATTCTTTAAGAATTTGAAAGGGAATTTGTAATTTTGAGCTATTCGATAGAAATTTGAACCATGGAAATGAAATTTGAATTCAGGCATGACAATTTAAGCATAGTTGAATTACATAAAAATGGAATTAGGAGTACCAAATGGCTTGAGGAGGTGATTATGGGTGATTCTTTTTGGGATTTTGACAATTATGAAGATGAAAACCTTGTTTATGCTACAGGCTTTTCTTATGATGTTACTGGAATTGTCGTTGTTTTTAAAATTGATGAAGATTTGAAAATTATCACTTTAGATGCAAAACGCTCAACAATTCAAGAAATAAGAAATGATTTTTGTAAACATTGCAAAAATTGATAACAAATAAAAAATTACAATTATATTATTTTAAATCTTTAGCTATGAAATTATCACAAATAATTAGTAATCATAAAAACCCTTTTGAGGGTAGAAATAAAGATGAAGTTTGGGCTGAATTAAATGGAAGGCCTAAGCAACATTTAGACAAAGACAAAATTCTTGAAGAAATGAAGCAAGAATTGATGAAAAGAAAAGGATTAGTAAATAAACAATAAATTTGAAATTATATGGGAAGGGCGTTTGAATACCGCAAAGCCACGAAATTTAAAAGATGGGGCCAAATGTCAAAAACATTTGCCCGAATAGGTAAAGAAATTGCAATAGCCGTAAAAGCTGCTGGGCCAGACCCCGATTCCAATAGCCGATTGCGTGGAATTATCCAAAATGCCAAAGCGGCTAATATGCCAAAAGATACTGTTGATAGAGCCATAAAAAAGGCCTCCAGTAAGGATCAGGAAGATTACACAGAAGTAGTATTTGAGGGCTATGGGCAGCATGGTATTGCGGTTTTGGCGGAATGCGCAACCAATAATAACAATAGAACTGTAGCCAATGTGCGTAGTTATTTTACAAAAACTGGTGGTACTTTAGGCACCTCTGGTATGCTTGATTTTATTTTTGAACGCAAGTCTATATTTAAAATAACCAATAGAGCCGATATTGACTTGGAGGAGCTTGAGTTTGAACTGATTGACATTGGTGGGGAGGAAGTTTTTTTAGATGAAGAAACCGACTTAATTAATATCTACGGCGAGTTTACTGCTTTTGGGGCGATTCAAAAGTTCATTGAAGACGGAGGCTATGAACTAAAAGGTGCTGATTTTGAGCGCATTCCAAACGATACCAAAGCGCTTACTGCCGAACAAATTGTAGATGTTGAGAAATTGATAGAAAAATTAGAGGAGGATGATGACGTGCAAAATGTTTACCATAATATGAGGTATTAGAATTTTATGAGATAATGACAATTGAAATTTGAGAAAAAAGCAAAGTCACAGAACATATCAGCGCAAAAAAATAGCCTTTTGGATTTTTTGAAATTAGCCGAATTTATTTTCGGCTTTTTTATTGTATTTTTAGGAAAAAAACCAAGTTTTATGAAATTATTACCTCATTTAATTTTGTTGATTTATTTATCAAATTTTAGAATATTTGCCCAAAATTTCAAATCAAATTACTACTATTTGGGTGCTGTTTTTGATCGGCGAGATATTGGAGGCCAGGCAATTGGGAATATATATATTGCCGACTCGAGTGTTCCCAAGCCTTTTTATTTGCCAAATGGCACTATTCATTTTTTTAAAAACAAACTGGAGTCAAACATGGTTAATAGCCGAGATCCTTATTTTGTAAACCTTAGCCTTAAGACGCTATTTTACAAAGAAAGCCTCGATAATAGGGGAATGGTCAATGGCCAATTTGATTTTTCAGGTAGTTTTTTTATTGAAATTGGTGGTGATTCAATTACAGTTTTTCCCTTTAAATTTCATGCAAAATACAGAAGACAAATTGCTGAAACTCAAAAATTGATTGAACTGCTAGGTACAAGAACTTCAGAATTGAATAGAAAATTGGAGGTTTGGTTTGTTGAAAATTATGCTAAAAACCAAAAATTGGGAAGGCACGTTGTGGTAAATTCCACTGATTTTACGCCTGAAATTGTTGATGATGACACACTTTATTTTGGTCAAAGGAAACTTACTGTCAACGATTTTTCACCCAAAAAAGCCAAAGCTAGCAACTACGCCGCTACTGTTTTTACTTCAATGGGCTATCAATCTGATGTTTCGATGCGTAACGATACCATAGTTTTAGACCTACAAATGAAAGTATATCAGGTAAAAGGGATGAGCTGGATTTTGGAAGAAGCCAAAACTAATTTTGTGGTTAATCATGAACAAACACATTTTAATATTACGCAACTCGTTGCAGAAAAATTTAAAGAAAGATTAAAAGAAGAAATATTGCCACCACAAGATTTTAATAGTAGGTTACAGTTTTTATATTTAGATTATTATCGGCAAATAAATAGAATGCAAAATAAATATGATTCCGAAACTAAGCATGGATTAGATGTTATTGAACAAAATATTTGGGATAAAAAGATTGAATATGAACTAGCTAAATATAAAAAAAATCATAGCGCTAATTAAATTGTCCACATATTTAAACAAAACTTTGGATTGCTAAAAATTATGCATAAAAAATATGACGCTGTGCTCATTGGAGCTGGAATAATGAGTGCCACCCTTGGCGTACTTTTAAAAGAACTATTCCCAGAAATGTCAATTGGTATTTTTGAACGATTAGATAAAGTGGCTGCCGAAAGTAGCGATGCTTGGAACAACGCTGGCACAGGTCATTCAGCTTTTTGTGAGTTGAATTATACGCCAGAAAATGAGGATGGAACAGTGGATATTTCAAAAGCCATTAAAATAGCTTCACAATTTGAAGAATCGAAGCAGTTTTGGACCTATTTGGTTGAAAATAAGGTGATTACTTATCCCGAAAATTTCATTTCTAATATACCCCATCTTTCGTTTGTTTGGGGTGAAAGCAATGTAAAATACCTAAAAAAGCGACATGAATTGTTAACAAAAAATGGGCTTTTCAAAGGAATGAAATATTCAGAAAACCCTAATACTTTGGCAATTTGGATGCCTTTGATGATGAAAAGCCGACCAAAAACTAAAAAAGTGGCGGCTACTTTTATGAAAGCAGGCACAGATATTAATTTTGGCGCCCTAACGAACGCTTTAATTGAATACCTTGATCTTAAAATTGAAGATGTTGATGTTTATTTGAACCATGAAATTAAAAATATTACCAACACACACAAAGAAAAAGAAATCAGTTTTTTAAAGAAATTAAGTAAAAGAAATTCAAAAATTGAGGAAATTAAATCAGATGATAATCATAAATGGGAGCTCGAAATTGAAGATTTAACCAATGGAGATACCCATAATATTTACACTAATTTTGTATTTATAGGTGCTGGCGGAGGTGCTTTGCCACTTCTAGAAAAGTCGGATATTGAAGAGGCTGAAGGCTATGGAGGCTTTCCCATAAGTGGGCAATGGCTTAAATGCACAAACCCTGCAATAGTCGCACAACACAAAACTAAAGTTTATGGAAAGGCCTCCGTAGGCGCTCCCCCGATGAGTGTGCCACATTTGGATACTCGTATGATTAACGGGAAAAAGGAATTACTTTTTGGACCTTTTGCTGGTTTTTCAACCAAATTTTTGAAAAAAGGTTCCTACTTGGACCTACCAAAATCCATCGAATTTGATAATATCATTCCTATGTTATCGGTCGGGATAAACAATTTGGGGCTTACGAAATATTTAATTGACCAAGTGAGGCAAAAGCCAATCGATCGGTTGAATGCTTTGAAGGAATATTTTCCAGAAGCAAAATTGGAGGACTGGGAATTGATAGTAGCAGGCCAAAGAGTGCAAGTAATCAAGAAAGATGAAGAGGAGGGAGGCGTGTTAGAGTTTGGGACAGAGCTCATAACCTCAGCCGATGGCTCATTAGCCGCACTTTTAGGTGCATCGCCAGGTGCCTCAACTGCTGTTTCGATCATGATAAAATTAATTAAAACCTGCTACCATACACAATTCGAATCAGTCGAATTTCAAGCCAAATTAGCCATGATGATTCCTTCCTATGGGAAATCTTTGGAAAATGAAGAAGAATTATTGAAAATGATAAGAAAGAAGTCGGAGAAAGTTTTGAAGTTGAGCTAAATTGCTTAGCTTGTCGAGATTTATATTCTAGATTATTGATAAATAAGATTTACAATCCTCAGTAAAAATAAATAATTATGAAAAACAAATTAATACTCCTACTCTTAATCTGCTGTATCACAAACCTATACAGCCAAACCAATTTCAAAAAAACTACCCTTACACGTGATTTTATTTCTGAAGGTGTTGCTGTAGCTGATTTGAATAAAGACGGCAAAATGGATATTATAGCGGGCTATTATTGGTTTGAAGCACCCAACTGGGTAAAGCACGAAATGTCGCCAAGCCGAACTTTTGATCCTAGAAAAGAATACAGTGAATCGTTTCTGAACTTGGGTTTAGATGTAAATTTGGATGGTTGGGACGATGTGGTTATTATTGATTTTCCAGGAAAACCTGCTTTTTGGTTCGAAAATCCTAAAAACAGACCCGGCCTTTGGAACAAACATATTATTGCTGATTCCATAGGCATTACCAACGAATCACCTGGTTTTATAGATATTGATAGCGATGGTAGACTAGATATTTTATGTGGCGATAAAGAAAAGAAGCAAATAATTTAGCTGCAAGCACCCAAAAAAAAGGGTGAAACCGCTTGGAAGCGTTTTGCTATAAGTAAGGAAAATGTAGCTGGTACAGAGATCTTTTCACATGGAATTGGTTGGGGCGATGTCAATATGGATGGCTTAAAAGATGTGGTGGTTAGGGAAGGTTGGTTTGAAGGAAAAAATGATAAAAAATCGGGAGATTGGGTGTTTCATTCCGCTAATTTGGGCGAACCCTGCTCCCATATGCAGTTTATGGATGTAAATGGCGATGGTAAAAATGACATCCTTTCGGCCTCTGCCCATGCATTAGGTATTTGGTGGCATGAGCAAATAATTGAAAACGGTAAAATCAATTTCAAAACCAACTTGATGAGCACCACAACGGCCCAAACACACTCATCAATCATGGCAGATTTGAACGGCGACGGCAAAAAAGAATACATTACAGGTAAGCGATTTTTGGCACACCATGGCCGTGATGCCGGTGATGCTGATGCTGCTATTTTACTATATTTTGATTTTAACCACAAAAAAGCACCTTATTTTATCGAACATATTATTGACAACGATTCTGGGGCTGGCCTAAATATCATCACAAAGGACATGAATAAAGACAAAAAATTGGACGTTGTCGTAGCCAATAAAAATGGTGTGTTTTTGTTTGAGAACTACATTAAAAAGTAAAAATAAATTACTACAGACTAGGGTGATTAGGTTGAGTTATAAAATAATATTACAAATCATGTTTAACCCAGATTACGCATTAGGTATTTATTACATAAAAATCAGTCTTCAATAAAGCTTCCATACTCAAAAATGTATCCTCACAATAGCTATGGCTATTGTTCCGGTAAATTTTTTCCGTGTGTTGCTTTCTTTTTGCCTGATTTTCCTTCACTACAATACCTAATGCGTAATCTGGGTTTA
>JANMZR010000134.1:0-12695 GCA_031383555.1 Cytophagaceae bacterium
TTGGACTTTCGTACAATGTAAGCACCCACGAAAAGGTCGAAAGCCAAATAGTGTAGCCAGCCAGCCGCCACGGCATCGTCCTGAGTGAATAATGCTTTCACATTGGCCAAAGTACTGAAGCTATTGGGGTCGAAATTGCCAATATCTTTTAAAATCATATAGGAATATAAGACTGAAAAAAGTACTATTATTCCCGATATAATTATGGTTTGGGTATACTTCCAGTTGGGAACAAAAATGAGCAAAACCCAGCCTAATAGTACAAAGGAGTTGCCAAATGAAAATAAGGATGCTGCATTCATAGTTAATCGATTAGTTTGATGGAAAAATTGTTTAGATTATTGTTAAAATTGATTTTACAATCATTGAATGTGGGTGCCGAAAGCTTTGGCTTAAAATTCTTTGAAAAGCCAAAAGGCTCTTTCGGATAGCCAAAAAGGTTTTTATCTAATTTTTTGTTGTTGTTTAAGTCTTGAAATACTGCAATTGCATATTCACCAACAGGAATATCCTTCCAAGCAACGGTAATTTCACCTGTTTTTTCAGGCTTTAATTCCATTCCAAATTTCATGGTTTTCTCACTCGGAAACTCTCCCGATTTATCATAAAACGCCACCCTGATTATGCCTTTTGTACTCTTAATATTTTGAATAGTAAGGGTAAAGGTTGGGGTGGTTTGGGAATGGGTGGGCATGGTTATGAGGTGGAAAATACATAAAATGAAAAATATTTTGAGTTTAAGCATTTGGGGTTATTTTGACCAATTTAATAACTACTAATTCTTTTAAAAATAAATAAATTCATAACAATGCTAAAACAAAAAATGGCCAAGATATTGTTCCAAAGTTAGTTGAAATTTAAGTAGTTTTTTGAGCCAGTTTAATTTCATTTATTGTTGTTTTAATATTTTGACCATATTTGGCAATTTTTCGAATCCGCTTACTTTTTCATTCCATGTTCTGCTTCTAATAAACCTATTGCTGTCCATCTTAATCGTTGGTCTGCGGTTTGCCAGCGCTTAACTTTTCTGATAAATTTGCCAAATTATGAGTTTAGGCTTTCATTGTAATTTGTGGTTATATTATCCATTTATTTAAAATTTTTATCACTTCCTCTTAACCACCAACACCCCATTTCCCTCCAGCGTCAAGTAGCCATACTCAAAACAAAACTGGTAAACATCCCCTTTTTTGTTGGTATAGGTATGGGTATGGTATTGGGTTTGGAAGCCTTTTTGGAGGAGCTTGTCCATATTTGTTCGCACTAATTCTTCGTTGTCAGGTATCAATTCCTCTAATATTCTACGGTTTTTACGAAGGGTATTTATCACATTTCGCACAAAATTATTAGTGTCACTATTTAATTGGTTGTTGTAATTATTGCGACAATAATCGTCACAAAACTTTTTATCGGCTCGGCCTTGAATGGGTTTTTCGCAGGACAAACAAATTTTCGGGTTATTTTCTATGGCCATTGCTAAAGTTTTTTAAAATTATTTTCAAAAAAATAAAAAGATAGTAAAACATACCTTTAAAGCTCATTAACAAGCTTTTACTCTTATATTTTGATAAAGATACTATTATTTTATTCAATTGCAAGCGTTTACAAACGGAAATATTCGGATGTAAACCTTTATTAACCGACTATGTTTTTGTCAATGTCACAACTTTGCATCGTCAATCTGGAACAACAGGGCGACTGAAATAGAAAAACAATTTATAACACACAAAACAACAAAAACATGTACGCATTAAAAAACAAAGTTCAATTAGTAGGTAACATCGGAAACGCACCTGAAATTAAAGAAATTGCAGGCGGTAAAAAAGTAGCCAACTTTAGCCTAGCCACCAACGAGGTATGGAAAGATGCCAATGGCGAAAAGCAAACAGAAACACAATGGCACCGTTTGGTAGCCTGGGGTAAATTAGCCGAGTTAATTGAAAAATATACAAGTAAAGGATCGGAAATTATGATTGAAGGTAAGTTGATCAATCGCTCGTATGTCGACAAAAATAATGAGACCAAATACATCACCGAAGTGGAAGTAAGGGAGTTGATGTTGATGGGTGGTAACCCACAAAATAAGGTAGCGTAGTTTTATTTCTAAAATAATAAATTCAAATAGCATAAGTACAAGGGGGCATGCCCCCTTGCCTTTAAAAAACATAAACATTTTAATAACAAAAAACATGAATAATTTTAATAACAAAATACAATTAATTGGTAGAATTGGTACAGATATTGAAACCCGTAAATTTGATAGTGGCAACTTGAAAGCCAGCTTCAGAATGGCCACCTCTGAAACCTATAAAGATACTCAAGGCAACAAGCAAGAAGTAACCCAATGGCATAATATAATCGCTTGGGGAAAATTGGCCGAAATTTTGGAGAAATATACTCAAAAAGGCTCAGAAATCATGCTTGAGGGTAAGCTCGTATATAGAATGTGGGAAACCAAAGAGGGTGAAAAAAAATATATAACTGAAATTGAGACCAGAGATTTGCGATTGATGGGTTCTGCCCCGAAAACGGAAGCTGGAGCCATAGTAATAGCTCCAGCAATTGAAACTAATGATGATGGTTTGCCTTTTTAAATAGAAATTGGCTTTCGTAGGAATACACTTAACTGAGGCTGTCTAAAAGGGGCAGCCTCTTTTTCGTTTTTCTGCTCATTTTAATCACTTTTGGGCTTTGTTCTTGAAGTTAATGTTTCTGCTCTAATTTATACATCGTCCCCGAAAAAGGGAGACGCTGCTCTGGAAGAAAGGACATACTGTAGGAACACGCTTTGAGGCGTGTTCTTGCACAATATGGCATAATCTGCCAAAATTTAAAAGAAGGAACACGCTACTGTAACACTTTGAAAGGACACGCTGTAGGACCACTCTTTGAGGCGTGTTCTTGCGCAATAGTCCAAAAAAACTGACAGCAGGAACACGCTTTAAGGCGTGTTCACACACACAATTATTAATTTCAACAAATTCAAAAAAACTAAAATATGGCATATAAAATTCATAAACAATATAGATTACCAGGTTTTGACTATTCAAAAAATTCTTCTTATTTTATTACAATAAATACGAAAGATAAGGAACATTTTTTTGGTGAAATTATTGACGAAGAAATTTATCTATCTGATATTGGTAAATTTTTGAAGGAAAATTTCATTACTATTAAACAAAAAATAAGCTATTTAAAAGTTGATGAGTATGCTATCATGCCAAATCATTTACATATGATCATTACAATTGCAAACGAAAATCACAAAGAGAGAGGAATTGTTAAAGGCTTGCAGCCATTAGTAAGCAATTCGATATCTTCATTTTGCAATCATTTAAAAGGTAAGACTTCAACATGGTGCAAAGACAATCATTTAGAATTTACATGGCAAGAAAGGTTTCATGATAGGATTATTCGAGATAAAGATGAATATGAGAGAATTTACCATTACATCCGAACCAATATAAAAAATTGGAAGGATGATGTGGAAAATAAAAGTAGGAACACGCTTTAAGGCGTATTCCTACCAAAGGCGTGTTCTTATAAAAGGTGTGTTCTTATAAAAGGTGTTTTCCTATAAAAGTGTTCTTAGATATTTCACATTTCCTTTTATCAAACTATCAATTTATAACCTATTCCATGAACATTTATTAACTTAATATCTGCGTCAAGCTCCAATTTTTTTCGGAGTTTTGAAACCAATACATCCAAACTTCTACCGACCACAATCACTCCTTGGTCTTCCCAAATTTCTTTCATAAGCAGCTCTCTTTCAATAGTTTGGTTTTTATTTTCAAAAAGAATTTGCAAAAGTTTCAATTCCTTATCATAAAGATTTATAGATGTATTTTCAAATTTGAGCAAATTCAAATGAGCATATAATTTAAGCGATCCAATTGATGTAAATTCTTGATTGTCAGTATTTGTATCTTTCTTTTTCTTGAAATATTTAAAGCCTAATAAATATGAAATAAAGGCAAATGGAATGAGCAATAATAAATAGGCTAACTTATTCTGCTCTGGTTTTGGCAAAAATTCAATTTGAATTATATAACAGCCTTTTGGTTGAATGCGACCAGTACATGGAATCACATTTCCTGTTTTTGGGCTTACCTCATACCCAAAAATAATGGCTTTATTTATACAATTCAACACTGAAACAATATATGAAGCTGGCAAATTCGTCTCCTGAAATCGCCGATGAACTAAGTTAATTAGGGTATCACTGATAAATGTAAACTGACTTTGAAATTCAATTTGAAATATGCTTTCCCCCAATTTTTTTATTGGCAATACTCGAGAAGTTGAGTCTTTGGCATGTAGTAATAACAAATGCCCGATTTCTCTTAATACTACCTCTTGATGCTTTTGAGTATATGAATTGAAGTTTTCAGATCGAACTTTTACGCTCAGGAATAAGACAAAAACGATGAAAAGGCCTATTTTTATTGAATATTTGCTCATAATTAGAATACAAATAAATGCTTTTGAAGCTGTACCACTGAGTTTTTTACAAAAGTTTTACACTTTTTTACATATAATTTACAAATAAAATAGATCGTTGCTTTAAGTTTGACCCATAATTGAAATATTGAAAAATAATTTTACTCAGATGAAATATCTAATCTTAAACATTTTTATTACAATAGGTAATCTAACTTATTCTCAAGAAAAATTCACAAATTGCTCAGCAGCTTTTTTAGATGGAAAAATGATTGTGGAACATTATGATGATACAACAAAAGCCAAAATTGCCATCACAACTAAGGGCGAATTGACTGCCGCAACTGCCGAATTGGGTGAAAACTGTGCCAAAATTATTGATAAATTTAGTTTTGGAGTAGCCATAAAAGATAAAAATACGGGTACAATTATGCTCTATTCAAACAAAACTTATAAGAAATTCAATATTGAAGACGCATTAAAACTATGCAAAAAAGGTGATTGGATTGTGATATTGACCACAAAAGACGAATATGCGCTTCCTCACAACGAAATTTTGGTTGATTAAACTTAGCAAACCTCCAATTCACTCAACCTTGGCACATCAAATGCATCCAATATTTTTATCCTCAATTTATTGATAGAAAGGGGCTTCCATGTTAAAATTCGTCTATTTCCAATGGTTGTTCCTTTAGTAATTTGATTCCATTCTTTGCCATCAAATCCCTCAATTTCAAAAGATTTAATATGCTGGCCGTTATTTAAATATTCTCTAAGCATTATACCTTTTGTTTCTGTTTTTTTCAATAAATTAAGCTCAATTTCCAATGTGTTTGCTTTATTTTTTGCAAAAAATTGGGTTGAATTGTTGCCGTCAATTAAAGCTTTTGCTAAAATATTTTTCTTACCATTTATCAAAATATTCTGTGCCAATATTTTAATTTTTTTCCCAAACATTTCGTCTCTTTTTTCTTTAAAATTTATCAAAACCAAAGAATCATTTTCATGGATTCGTCCTCGCATGTCAGGGGGAACATTCAACAATAAATTGCCATTTCGGCCAACAGATTTGAGGTAAATATCCATTAATTGGTCTGCTGTTTTAACCTTTTCGTTTTCTTTTTCATGAAAAAACCAGCCCGGCCTTATCGATACATCTATTTCGGTTGGTTGGTAGGCAAATCCATTTTCATGGCCTTCGTTGAGTTGCTTTTCAATGCCCGCTTTGCCAGCATACCAACTTTGATTATTAATAGTTGCCCAATTGGTTTCACCCGCAAATCCTCTCTCATTGCCTACCCAACGGATGTCGGGTCCTACATCTGAAAAAATAACAGCATTGGGTTGTAATTTCCTCACAGTTGCGTTAAACAGCTCAAAATCATATACTTGCTTTTTGCCATTTGGGCCTTCGCCGTTGGCCCCATCAAACCAAACTTCGAAAATTGGGCCATAATTCGTGAGTACTTCGGTGAGCATATCCACAAAAACTTGGTTATATTTTTCTGTCCCATAATCTGGGTGATTGCGATCCCATGGGCTCAAATAAACGCCAAATTTCATTCCATTTTTTTTGCATGCATTAGAAAGTTCACGAAGCACATCACCTTTTCCAGCCTTCCATTTGCTTTCTCTCACAGTATGCTTTGAGTATTTGCTTGGCCATAAACAAAAGCCATCGTGGTGCTTTGCAGTGATAATAACGCCTTGCATACCGGCCGCTTTAAAGGTTTTTACCCATTGCTCACAATCAATTGCTGAGGGGTTAAAAATATCCTCCGTTTCGGTGCCATGGCCCCATTCCAAATCTGTAAAAGTATTTGGCCCAAAGTGGGTAAAGGCATAATAGCTGAGTTTTTGCCAATCCAATTGCCGTTTGGAGGGTAAGTTTTGACTTTGAGAAAATACAGTTTGGCAAAAAAGGGTAATTGACAAAAAAAGATATCGCATGGGTATATTTTAAAATTTATCGGAAATCTAATTTAAAAAAATTATAAAATCAAGCAAAACATATAATTCGTATTTCCGATATGCAAAGATTGATTTTTCTGTAAAAAACCGTAATTTAGGTGTTCAAAAATTTACAAAAAACTTATCCAATATTTACATATGAATAGAAAAGATTTTATACGACAATCGCTCTCGGCTGCAGCATTGGCATTTACCGCCAACGACTTATTTGCAAGCGCTGGTATTTCAAAGTTTGGCTGCCAGTTATACAGCATCAGGGATATACTTCCAAAAGACCCAAAAGGTAATATGAAAGCCTTGGCCGAGATGGGCTATAAATATTTTGAAAGCTATGGTGGCGATCCACTTTGGGGGATGACTCCGGTGGAAGCTAAAAAGTTTTTTGGCGATATTGGTGTGAAAATGGTCTCCGCACATGTAGGCTTGCCTGCCTCAACTGATGAATTAATGGGGAAATGCGCAGAAGCTGGACTTATATACATGATTTGCCCAGCCATTGGCCCACAAAAATCGAGAGAAGCTTGGTTGGAAAAGGCAGAAGAATTTAATAAAAAAGGGGAAATGGCCAAAAAGCATGGCTTAATGTATGGCTATCACAACCATTCCTATTCCTTTACAATGAACAACGGAGCCATCGGCCAAAAGCTTTTATTGGAAAACACCGACCCAAAATTAGTATGTTTTGAGCTAGATATGTGCTGGAGCGAAGCCGCTGGAGCAGATACATCGGCGCATTTACGTGAAAACAAAGGCCGCTATAAACTTTGCCATATTAAACAATTGGTTTCGAAAGAAGGCAAGCCAAAGCAAACAGATTTGGCTTTAGGTGTAATAGACTATAAATCAATACTATTGACAGCAAAAAACACGGGAGTTGAATGCTTTTTGGTAGAGCAAGAGGAATACCCAACGAGCCCAATGGCGAGTATGGCCTCAAATGCTGATTATTTGAAAGCATTTAGGTTTTAGATAAAAATATTTTTTTGGTTATTTAAGGGGCTGATTATTTCAGCCCTTTTTTTATGTGCTTTTAAAAAACATATTCTCCTTAAATTATAGTTCAATTTATGTTTTATCTAAATTGACTTCAATTTTTGCTACGTTGAATAAAAAAATGTATGAAAACTTTGAAAATGAAAATCATTTAATATATTTATAATCTAAAACCTGAATTTCATTGCCTTTTTTTATGACCAGAATTTTATTAGTTGACGACCACCAAGTAATATTAGATAGCCTAAAATTATTATTCAAATCTATCAAAGGGATTGAAGTAGTTGGCATATTAAACGACAGCCGGAAAGTTAAAGAATTCATTGAAAATGAACCGGTTGATATCGTAATTTCTGATCTTCATATGCCTTATTTAAGTGGAATTGATTTAACCCTTCTACTTAAAAATAGCGCTCCTAATTTAAGGGTTATTTTACTTACTATGGCTGAAGACGCTCCTCATATTCGTGAGGCCCTAAGGGCGGGTGTGCATGGCTATGTATTAAAAAAAGCTACAAAAGAAGAGCTAGAAAAGGCTATTTTACAGGTTTCAGCAGGTAAAAAATATTATAGTGAAGCAGTAATTGATGAATTGACAAGCTCACCCGATGATGATTTAAATAACAACAAGCCTGAAAATATAGAAAAATTAACCAGACGTGAAATCGAAATTTTAAAAATGATTACTATGGAATATTCTACTAGCGAAATTGCAGATAAACTATTTATTTCGGTGCCAACTGTAGAAAGTCATCGGAGCAATTTAATGAAAAAATTGAATGTGAAATCGGCTATCGGAATGGTAAAGTATGCTTTGAAGCATGGATTGGTGGATTAGTGATTGGTCGATTAGGAATTGGTTAAGGGGTTGCTTGGGAAGCATTTTCAAACCACAATCTCATTCACAACGCCCTCACCCTCAATAGATTTTACCTTCCAAACTCCACCAATCGCATCCACTCTTGCCTGCACATTTTTCATGCCTTTGCCATCGCTGTCGTTTTTGAAAATACCGATTCCATTGTCAGAAACTGTGAGCTTTATTTGTTTTTCGGTGCGAGTAAGCTCTATTTTGGCTAAAGTGGCTTTGGAGTGTTTCCTAATATTATTTACCAATTCCAAACAAATGGAATAGAGTTCAAATTCAATTTTACTGTCGATTCTACCAAAGTTTTCGTCGATATTCAAGTGAAATTGCAAGGTTGAATTTTTGTTAATTTTTCTGATAAACGACTCCAGAGTGGCTGTAAAGCCTAGTTTTTCAAAATCTTCAGGCAAAAGATTATGCGACAGCAGCCGTACATCGTTATAGGCTTTAGTCACCATTTCTTGGAGGTTTTTGTAAATATCCTTTTCGGTATCAGTCATTTTTGATTTGTCAATAGCCTCCATGCTAAAGCCAATGGAGGTAAGGGTACTGCCCAAATTGTCATGTAAATCTAATGCAACCCGCTGGCGCTCTGTGGTTTGACCTTTTAGGAGCGCTGCTTGTAATTCGGCATTTTGTTTTTGGAGGGTTGCTTGTTTTTCGAGCGAGAGTACTTGGACTTCATCTAAAGTTAGCTTTAAGGATTTACTCGTTTGAGCAAATTCTCTAGATAAAAATAAGGTAATGCTAATAGGAATACTAAGTGTTCCGAGATTTGTTAAAACGTGTAGAATTATCATATTTTCATTTAATAATAAATATGAATGAAAAAGATAAGTGGCAAAAATCAATAAAACAAAACAAATGGAGCCAGTTAAGATAATTTTTGCTCCATCTTTTTTAGCTCGGTATGCTAAAATTGAAATCCTGGTCACCTCAAAAAAGATAGCTGTGGAAATAAAGACTCGGTTATTTGTGTCATATAAAAAGGCAAAATTTAGCCTAAAAATCGGCATAAATAGGGCGAGAAGTACTACAAGGCTTAATGACTTATAAATCCATCCAATTCGTATATTGAAAATTAAATAAACAGCCGTTAGTTGAAAAATATAAGCGGGGTGTCTTATAAACCAATAAATATTTGTAAAAATCTGAATATAAGACATATCATAAAAATACCTATTTATAGTAGCTTGGTAGAGATATATAATAAATAATAAGAAACAACCTAATCCGAAAAATATATTTGCTTTTTGGAAACGATTATAATGATAAAAACTTAAATGCAGAATGCAAAGAATAAAAAACAGACCAGCCTTGAAATAATCTAAATTAGGAACATCAAAATTGCCAAACTGCTCATAATTATTGCCATGAAAAGCATCTCTTAAGACAACCTTTTTGGGGTCTGTAATATTCAATACAACTGATAAAAAAGAACTTTTATGCAGGTCATATCTTTGGTAAAGTAAAAAATCTTTGTAAGCAAACCTTATTGATAGAACTTGTTCTTCTTTCTCTCCTGTATATAGATGAATGACAGGTTTTAAATAATTAAATGAAAAAAATGCTTTTACTTCATCTGGATTCTGGCTAACTCTTCCAAAATTACCAATAAAAAGCCCATTATAATAAAACTCTGATGCAATTCCCTGATAAGTATATAGGCTTAAAATAGTGTTTTTTAAAGTCGAATCAAGTTTTAGGTTTATTCTAATCCATCCAATTCCTACTTTTTTAATTTGAGGTAAATCATCAGCATCTTTCGTTGGGTCAATACTCTCCCAATGACTATCATCAAAATCAGGTTTGGCAAAATCCGGATTATCGCCAGCATGCCATTTCCAGCCTTTATCTAATAAAATACCTTCAGTAGGGATGCTGTCAATTTTGAAAACAGGCGTTTGGCTAATTGCAGAAAAGCTGTAAAGGAGTAATACAATTATATATCTTTTCATAAATAAACCTAAAGGAATCAACTATGAAAAATTACCAAATTATTTTCAGTTTGCAATTTTTTTCATAAAAAATCATGGTAAACCATGAGTAAAAATCAGCTTATAAATACCCAAAAGTCCTAAAAATCATGGTTTACCATGATACAAAATCATGGTAAACCATGAGTAATTATCCCAAACGGAAAAGAAACCTTTGTAATGTTAAAATAACAGTTAAATCTTAAAATATTTCAAACCCTAAATTTTTTACCATTATGAAAACTAACACTTTTATCATTATCGTATCGGCTTATACTATCCTTTTAGGCGTAGTGGCTTTATTTTTGCCAAGCTTAGCTTTGGAATATTTTGCAGGTGAATCTGCCAATGTGCAGCAACAGTCTCTTATCAATTTTATTGGTGGCTATCAAATTGCTTTTGGTATTTTAGGCTATTCTCTATGGAAATCTTCAGAAGTCAATGCTCGAAAAGCTTGGCTTTTAATGGTCTCTTTTCTTACCATTTTGGCAACAGTACTCATTATTTATAACAAATCTGTAAGGATGATACCTGTTAGCAACACTTATTTGGTGGATATTACTATTTGGTTGGCTATGGCCGGCTTGGCATTGTATTATCGTTCAAAAGAATAGTTCAACCTTAAAAATAAGCTATCATGAAAAGCAAAACCTTTCTCTTACTACTTTCTATTTATTACTTAATATTTGGTTGTTTGGGACTATTTAATGCCACAGGTATTTTACAAGACTTTGGCCTTAAAACTATAGACAGTTACCATATTGCATCCATACAATATTTGGCGCAAACAAACTTGGGACTTGCACTTATAGCCTTATTAATACGCAATACAAATCAGGTAGCTTCTTACAAAGCCTTTTTTTGGGGCGCTACATTTTTGGCATTTTCAGCCGAAATAATAGGTTTCTATCACATATTTATTGTGAATATAGCAGCTACTACTTTTAGTTGGACTGATACGGCCATTAGGTTAATTGTGGGAGTAGTAAGTCTATATTTTGCCATGAGAACCGAAAAATAATTCAAAAACTATATATCATAATTATGAACCTTACTGACCGTGAGCTCGAAATACTTGACCTTATTTCTAAAGAATATACTACCGAACGAATTGCTAACTATCTGCATATTAGTGTATCAACTGTAGAGTCGCATAGGGCCAATATGTTTAAAAAGCTGGAAGTAAGCTCAGTAGTTGGCTTAGTAAAGGAGGGTTTTAAACGCAAAATAATAAAAATGTAAAGAAAAACTATAAAATATTTTTGTGTAAAAATTATTTATGCGACTAAGAGCTACAAAACAAAATTTCCCCAAAAAAATGAAAACAATAACTTACCCTATTTATATTCCAATTGGTGCAAGGCAAGAAGCCCTCCCAAGTGAAATACTATTTTTTGAAGCCGACGTAAACTATACCACTATTCATTTTATAAATGGCAAAAAGATTTGTGTTGCTATAACAATTAAGTCTTTTGAAGAACGATTTAAATCTTTCAATTTTTGTAGAGTCCATAAAACCTATTTGGTAAATATGGCCTTTGCCAGTTGCCTCTCAATGCCAGAAAATAGCCTCCTACTAACCAATAAATTTGAAATTTCGGTATCAAGAAGGCGATTAGAGGATGTAAGAAAAATCCTGCATTTAAGGGAATATCAATCGTTTAATCATTTTTTGTTGCTATGAAATTTTAGAAATCAAATTTCGCAATTATGTTTATTTTCATATAATAAAAATCAATTTTTAACTAGAATTAAATAACATTTTTCAACCTAAATCAATATAATTATTTCACGTTCAACCTTTATTATTATCGTCCAGGCTTATGGAATTTTGCAAGGCGTAGCTATGCTATTAATACCCAGTATTGTATCCAAAAACTTTGGTGGCGACCCCTCCAACAATTTTGAACTAGCACTTTGGGGCTTTTTTGGAATAGTGAATATTGCCAATGGTATTATTTTTCTTAAGCTTAGAAAAAGCAATGATAATCAATTAGTTAAAACCTATTTACTGGTTCTTGGTTTTGCTTATTTTGCCTTTTTTGGCTTCTCTATTTTCAATCATTTTGTAAGAAACTTGCCAATGAATGATTCATCACCTATTGACTATACCCTTTGGATATTGTTTGGTGGTGGAGGGCTTTATTATTGGAATAAAATTGAGAAATAATAATTTCTCAAGACCATTAAAACCAAACATTAATTTTGAACTTATCTTAAGAACCAAACTATAAATAATTAATCTGAATACTAGAGAAAAAAAATCCTGAAGGTGTGAACTTTCGGGATTTTTTATGTTTTTGATTGACGTTTCTTAACCAACTTCTCAATCATTTCCAATTTCCGTTTCGATTGCACAAGCTCAGGAATTACATCGCCAATCAATTCTCTAATTACCACTGAAGCACAAACTGACCCAAATGTAGCGGGCAAGTAAGAGATTG